>DASZQE010000406.1:0-8669 GCA_035550175.1 Phycisphaerales bacterium
CGAAGACCTCATCGCCGCCAACGCGCTCTTCCGCCCCGGACCGATGGAGCTGATCCCCGACTACTGCAAGCGCAAGCACCGCAAGCAGGCCGTGCCCCGCGTTCACCGGATCGTCGATCAGTTCACCGCCGAAACCTACGGCATCATGGTCTATCAGGAACAGGTCATGCAGATCGTGCATGGCCTCGGCAACATCTCGCTCCGCGATGCCTACACCCTCATCAAGGCCATCAGCAAGAAAAAGAGCAGTGTTATCGACGCCGAACGCCCCAAGTTCATCAAGGGCGCACAGGAAAAAGGCCTCTCCAAATCCCAGGCAGACGAAATCTTCGACCTCATTCTCAAATTCGCCGGTTACGGCTTCAACAAGTCCCACTCCACCGGCTACGCCATCATCGCCTACCACACCGCCTATCTCAAAACCTATTTCCCCGCGCAATACATGGCCGCCCTTCTCACCTATGAAAGCGGCGCGGGCAAGGTCGATGATTGGGCTCCCCTTCTCGATGAAGCTCGCCGCGTCGTATTTCCCGATCACACCTCCGCGAATCCCCACGTCGGCGTCGAAGTCAAGCCCCCCGATATCAACCTCTCCAACGCCGATTTCTCCGTCGTCTATCTCCCCGATGAGCCCCACGACAACCTCCACGGCCACGTCCGTTTCGGCCTCAACGCCATCAAGGGCGTCGGCAAATCCGTCGTCCAATCCATCATCACTGAACGCGCCGCCAACGGCCCGTTCTCTTCACTCGACGGCTTCTGCGAACGCGTCACATCCCTCAACGTCAATCGTGGCGTCATGGAAGCCTTCATCAAGGCCGGCGCGCTTGATTCACTCCACGGCTCGCAGGCTCGCGCCGCCATGTGCGCTCACGTCGAAAGCGCCATCGCCGCTGGCCAGTCCGCTGCTCGTGATCGCCTTGCAGGCCAGATGAATCTCTTCGCTTCCCCCGCCGCCGGTGCGACCCCGGCCGCATCCGCGGCTCCCCAGGTTCGCGCCGCGGTCCCGCTGCCGAATGTTCCCCCTTGGCCTCTGCAGACCACGCTCGCGGGCGAAAAGGAATGCCTCGGCTTCCACATCTCCGGCCATCCGCTCGATCAGCACATGCACACCATCCGCACCTTCTGCACCGCCAACACTCGCGCAGCTCGAAATCTCTCCCATGACACCCCTGTCATCATCGGCGGCGTGCTCTCCAGCGTCCGCACCACCGTCGTCAAGAACGGCCGTAGCGCAGGCGAACGCATGGCCATGATCACTCTGCAGGATCGCGATGCCACCATTGATGGCGTCGTCTTCTCCTCCGTCTTCGCGCGCATCGGCCAGAACCTCACCGCCGATTCCATCGTCCTCCTCGTCGGCCGCGTCGATCGAAACCGTGGCGAGCCGCAGATCATCGTCGATCAGGTTCTCCCCATCGCCGATGCCCCAGCACACCTCACCTCGAAAATCGAAATCACCATCTCGCCCTCTTCTGACGAAGGTTCCGCACGCTCCACCATGCAGATGCTCCTCGGCTTGCTTCAGCAAGCCGGCTCGTCTCGAATTTCAAACGGCAATCGGCCCGCCGATATCAGCCTCGCGCTGAATGTCGAAGGCAAGCACATCGCACTTCGCCCCGCCCGCCTTCGCTGTGTCCCCTCTGCCGATCTCCTCCGTTCGCTCGATGACCTTCTCGGCCCCCATTCTGTGCAGCTCGTGTCCGCAGGTGTCCCGCAGCGCATGGAATCAGACCGCCGACCCTTCAGCCGAAACGGCAAATCCTTCGCCTCTGCTTCTGCCTGAACTTCAAAGACCTTACGCCGCCATCCCCCCCGCCGCGCCGAAGCCGAAATCATCAAAATCCTCGCCCTCGTCCTCTTCGCCGTGGATGTCCTTCGGCCAGCTCGGCTTCGCGCGGTGATGCACCTTGATGATCTGGTTCAACTGCGCCGCAAAGATCGGCCGCAGCGTCCCAATCACCTGCCCCAGCTTCTCGTCAAACGGCTCCGTGTTCTTGCGGAACAGCACGATCACCGCCAGGCACGCGCCCTCGTGTTGGCACGAATACGCAATCACCTGCGAGTCCGTCAGAATCTCCGCCTCTTCACCGATCCACTCCGCAAAATCTGCCGAGTCCTCGAACGAGACAATCTCGTGCTCATCCGCCATC
This sequence comes from Phycisphaerales bacterium, assembly GCA_035550175.1. GTDB lineage: Bacteria > Planctomycetota > Phycisphaerae > Phycisphaerales > SM1A02 > DASZQE01. Next base: position 2,154 of record DASZQE010000406.1, read on the forward strand.
TGCGGGCACACAGCTTCGCACAAATGATCCAGCAGCACCGTCACTGTGTCGCGCGGGCAGTCGTAATTCACGTACGCTCCAAGTGCATACCGCCCGTTTGAATCCGGCAGGAAAATCGCCGCGTTTGTCGGCCCGGTCTTCTGCAGCAGATACTCCAGCGAGGTCCGCAGCAGGTCTTCCACGTCCAGTTCCTGCTTCAGCAGCGTGCGGAACTCCGTCGCCATCGCCACTTCGCTCAATTGATCATTTACATCCTGGTACGCCGTCACCAGGTCTTGGCACAGTGAATCCACCTGCTCCGCGATCTCGTGCCGCACTGTGTTCAGTTCCTTGCAGATGCTCTTCAGCCGTGCCAGCCGCTCTTCACGTTGCTGCTCCGCCCGGCTCTTTCCAAGCGCCGACTCGATCCTCCGGCGGATCTCCTCTTCAGTCGCCGGCAGTGTCACGTAATCCACCGCGCCGCGTCGCATCGCTTCCACTGCCGTGTCAAATGCCTTCTGTGATGAATACACAAGCACTCGTGTCGTCGGCGTCACTCGCCCCACGTGCGAAATCAATTCCTGGCAGCCCTCGACGCTCGCGTCGATCAACGCCAGGTCGAATCGCTTTCTCGCCAGCGTCGTTCGCGCCTCGTCCACGCTTTCCACGCACGCTCGTCCGTGTCGCTGATGCTCCACGCATCGTGTCATCATCACGCGCTCAACCGTCGCTGGTCCCACCACCAGCACTCGCGCCGGACCCAGCGATGGACGTTCATCCATCAACACCTTTGCAATTTCCTGATCCAGCGGTTCCATGACTGTGCTTGCTCCCGTGTCGCTTCCTGCGATCGTCCTTTACGCCGCGTGCTTCGCCTTTCCGTCTCCTGTCCGCCATCCGGTCAGCCGAATGACCGCGATCGCGCCGCTCGGCTTGCCCTGTTCCAGCGTCAGCCGCCCGCCCGAGGCTTCAATCAGCCTCCTCGCATACGCAAGACCCAATCCAGTTTGCCTGCCTGCCGGCTTTACACTGAAAAATGGATCAAATGCATGCATCAGCGTCTGCTCCGTCATCCCCTTCCCGTCGTCCGTGATCCGGATCATCAATCGGTCATCCACGGGTTCGATTTGAACGCGGATTTCAACTTGTGTTGCAGGTTGTGCTTCAATCGCATTTTTCACCAGCTCGTACACAGCTCGTCGCAGATGTTCACTGTCCACCCACACGCTTCCAAGTTGTTGCTCCACAATGACTTTCACCGGCCGCGCTTCCCCCTTCTCCTTCTTCACCTGGTGCGCAACCTTCGCCAGCAATTCCGGCAGATTTACCCATTTTGGCGCCGCTTTCGTCGGTTCCGCGAAATTTCTCAGCCCCGTGATCAGGTTGCTCAGCCGGTGTGACTGATCCACGATCTGCTCCGCCATCGCCTTCAGCGTCTTGTCCGTCGTCCGCTGCGCAAGAATCTGCGATCGCCCGCTGATCACCGTCAATGGATTGTTCATCTCGTGCGCAGCCCCCGCAGCCATCTCGCCCAGCGAAGCCATCGCCGCTGTTCGCGCCAGTTCCTGCTGCGTCTCCACCAACGTCCGGTTCGTGGTCGCCAGTTGCTCGCCCAGTCGCTTCGCGCCTTCGTGCTGCGCCGCTGCCGCAATCGCCGCAGCCCACGTCCTGCTCAGCGCATCAAGCTGCTCGTGCGCTTCTCGCCCGTCCACTTCGCAATCATGGATCAGCACCGCGTTCACGCCCCATCCGCACTTCAGCGGCAGCAGTTGCACCTGCCGCACGTCCCGCGCATCGCCGAAATAATCGCTCAGCCACGGCAGCATCCCCATCAGGTCCATCGAAACCTGCGTCGTGTCCGCCAGCGTCGAGACCGCTGTCGAGCCCTTGGGCGGATCGACCAGATCGCTCCGCAAAACCCGCCCGTCAATCGCGAACTGCATCACCTGCCACGGCTCATCAACTTTTGATTGATACAGCACGCAGAAAAATCCGCCTCCGAAGATCCCCGCCGCGCTCTGGATCACCTTCGCCAGCACGGTCGAAATATCTCCGCCCGGCGACGCCGAATCGTGAAACGCAGTGATCGCAGTCAACGCATCCGCCTGCCGCTTCGCAGTGCTCGCACGCTCACGCAAGCTCGCGTTCAGTCTGCCCAGTCCCGTGTTGGCCCGTGCAAGCGCTCGAATCAGCGATTGATCATCGCCCGATACGTCGATGCCCAGCGCATCGGCATGTTCCCGAACCTTGTCCCGCAGTTCATCCGCCGCCAGTTCCGCCGCCTCAACAGAAATCCCCAGTTGCGCACACATGCCCTCAATGTCCTCGCCGCGCGGCCCGTGACCCATCGGCGCCCATCCTCTGCTTCGCGCCAGCGCATCCGCCAGTGTCACCAGCCCGATCAGCGATCGGTGTCCCAGTTCCGGCAGGCCCTCCAACCGCTGTCCGCACAACCACATCACGTCGCCCAGCGAATGCGGCAACTGCCAGTGCTCCGCCAATCGCTTCCCCGCAGTGTGCGTGTCCATGCCGATCACGCCCATGCACGCCTGATCCAGCGAAACACCTCGCGCCTCCGCCAGATCACACACTTTGTCCAAGCTCTCCGGCAGCAGCAGGTGCAGCGAGAGCATCCCCAGATCGTGCAGCAGCCCCGCCAGAAACGCCTCGCTTGCCTTCAGCCCGGTGCTCTTTTTCGCCAGTTCACCCAGCACTTCCGACATCACCGCCACTGCAAGGCTGTGTCGCCAGAACATGCTCCGGTCAAATCCGCCCCTCATGGACCCCCGCGGCTTCCGCCCCTCGCCACCCTGGCTCACGGTTCCATCCAGCAACTCAAACGCCTCGATCGAAAGCACCGCGCTCCGCACCGACTCGAACCCCAGAAAACTCACAGCACGGTCCAGCGTCCGTACATCCAATCCCCGCCCGTGTTCGCTGCATCGGCACAGTTTGATCACTTTCGCCGACAGCGCCGGATCCTTCGAAATCAATCCGATCACCTGCCGCGTGTCCGACCGCTCATCCGCTGTCGCCTCCAGCACTCGCACCGCCACGCTCCGCAGCGTCGGCAACGCCTCAATTTGTTGCAGCAGCAACTCCACGCGCTTCGCCTTCAGCGCATCTCGCTCCGGTCCGACTTGCACGGGCTTCTGTTCCATTCGCCCTTCCGATTCCCCGCAACCTTCAAAAAACAAGCGGACCCTCGGAGAGTCCGCTCAATGTGATTTCATTGACGCCTGTCGCTCACACCTCCAGCAGTTGCGACATCTTTCGCATCAGCTCGTCGATGTTGAACGGCTTCTTCATGAACCCGTTGCATCCGCTGTGGGTCAGCGCATCAATCTCTTCCTGCTTGATCACGCCCGACACAATCAGAATCTTCGTGTCGCGCAGGTCGCCGTTGCTCCGGATTCGCTCGCACACCAGGTTGCCGTTGATGTCCGGCAGCATGTAGTCCAGCAGAATTAGATGCGGCTTGAATCGCTCCGTCAGCAGTCCCGCGTCATACCCCGTGCTCGCGGTCTTCACTTCGTACCGCTTGTCCTTGCCCAGCACGTCCACCAGCAGTTCCACGATCTGCGGATCATCATCCACAACCAGAATCCGCTTCGTCGTGCCTTCCAGCGAATGGCTCGGAATGTCGTTCGCACGCATGAACCGGATCAGCTCCGCTCGCGGAATCCGGCGGAACTTCGAGCCCGGCACGCGGAATCCCGTCAGCCGTCCATTGTCGAAGCACCGAATGATCGTCTGCTGCGACACTCTGCAAAGGGCCGCCGCTTCACCGGTCGTGAAGACCTGCTTGCTCGACAGATGGTCCGTTCCATTGTTCTTGCTCATAAGAGCCCCTCCGTCTGACATGGGCTGCTTCCTCCATTCAGCAAGGATGACCTCATCCTCCCTGATGTCTCCGCCTCTCATCGTCACCCTGTCTTCCTCACTTCACCATCCACCCTATTCTCTCATCGTTCTTGCCCCTACTAACGCTCACAGCCCGCAGAATGTGTACACACTCCGCCTTCCTCTCAATTCCCACTTCTTCTTATTGGACAGCTTCTCCCTCCCCGTGAGTGTCTCACTCGCGCGCCGCTCCCTCGCGCCGCTCCCATAACGTCACCGCTTCCGGCTGACGCGGATACAGCGGACTCAATTCCATGCCCTCAAGACTTTCTCCTCGTTCAATCATTCGCTCCGCAATCCGCAGGCATTTCCCCGCATTCCACTCCGGTGCTTCAACCTTCACCCCCCGTTCCGCACATCGCGCACGCAGAGCATTCGGCGCATGCGAATCAACCACCACGCACGCAATCTCCGCCAGATCCAGCGTGTTCACATCCGCAAGCTCCGGCACACCGTCAATCCGCCATCCCGCCTCATTCCGTATGAGTCGCGTCGCCCACATCGTCTCTCCCTTGCTCGCCAATCCCACGAGAATCCTTCCCTTGGCTTCCACTCCCTCCGCTGCAACCAGCGCGCTCGGCACCGCCGCCACCTTCGCTCCCAGAACCTCCGCCAGCATCTTCACGCTCGCAATCGCAATTCTCAGTCCCGTAAATCCTCCCGGCCCGATCGAAACCCCGATTCCGCGCACATCCTGCACCCGCCGCCCCATTCGCTCCAGTAATCGCACAATCGCTGGCATCAAATCATCACTCTGCTCCCGCTCATTCCTCAGCCACTCCACTGCAATCTCGCCTCTCCCGACTCGCGCAGCCACGCTTCCCCTTCGCTGCGAAGTCTCAATACCCAGCATCACATCCTTATTCATACCCGCCTCCCCCAAGCAGCACCAACGGCCGCGCTCGCTCCACCGCCTTCTCAGCCGTTGGCTCCTCCGCTAGGTCAAACTCCACAACAATTCCGCGAGAATGATCGCTGTTCAGCACCACGTGCTTCGGCCCTCGCATCTCAATGCCCATCTCCGCATGCTCATGCCCCACGCAAAACAGCTTTACACCCCATTGATTGCTCAACGTTTCAATCTGCTCCGCCGTGTGTCGCCTTCCCCATACCATCACATGTGCAGCCCCGCTTGGCGGCTGATAATCCGCGTCAATCAGATCCCGTTCCAGCAATCCAAAATCAAACTTCGCCATCTCGTGCGGTGCAGGCAATGAATGCGAGCACAAAATCCCGCTTTCCGTTCGCACTGCGATCGGCAGCGCGCGGAAAAACCGCTTCATCGCCTCTTCCACGCTCACATATTCATCCCCGAACACGTACTCCAGCGCTCCGCTGAACTGCTCCACTGTGTTCCCCGCGCCCTTGCTCACGCCTCGTCCCGTCAGTTGCGCCAACTCATGATTCGCCAGCACCACGTGAACCTGGTCCGGAAACCCCTCCACCAGTTCCGCCACCTTCGCCAGCGTGCGATGACTGAAATCCATCCCGTTCATCAGCCGCTCGCCGTGGATCACCTCCTGCAATACCACGTGGCGCTCGCTTCCGGCCCGCAGCCCGCCGGCTTCCGCAATTTTCCGCAGATGCTCCGGCTGATCGTGCAGATCACCGCTGATCACGATCCGTCCGCTCGCCGGCAACTTCACCACGCTTCCCACCCGCCATCTGCACCTTCGCACCGCCTCCGCAGCCCGCTCAAACAGGCCGATCACCGCCTCCGCATTCCGCATGTCAACCGCGCTCGCCATGCCCCAAGCATATTCGATCTTTCACCATGCCCACGCACATGGCTCCGCACAATCGTCTCCCGTGTGAAGCAAATCCGTCTGGTCGTGTCCGAAAATCAACTTGATTTGAATGTGCCGAAGCCCTCGATGCGCCGCACAGGCGTCAGCCTTCGCACAGACCGATCCGATTCACCGCCGCCGACCGGCTTCTTCGCACCTTCGTCAAAGTCATTTTCAATACTTCTGGTGTCATTCAATTCCGGCGTCCGCACCGCGGGCCGATTTCGCCAAGGAGTCTCAGACATGAACACCACCCTCAAAGCCCTCTCCGCAGCGTCGCTCTCGCTCGCCATCCTCTGCCTCTCCGCGCCTTCCAGCGCTGCGGGAAACGCAGGTTCCAGCAAGTCCGGCCAGTACAAAGGCGACTTCAACATCTCCAAGAAGTCCGTCGTCCCTGATGAACGCTACATCGCTCGCTTCCGCGTCCTCGGTGCCGAGATCACCTCCGGCGGAAAGTATGACCTCCCCGTCACCGCTTCCATCAAGATCGGCTCAACCACCTACGAGCCCTTCGGCCCCATCTCCAGCCCGACCAAAGGCAACGTCAACGACCATCATTTCCCCAAGGATTTCATCATGCCTGACAACGTCTCCGCAGGCACAGCCTTCACCGTCCTCGCCAAGTCCTGGCAGCGCGCCAAGTCCTACACCGATGGCAAGACCGACGCCCAGTTCTCTCAGTACATGGCCGTCAACTCCAGCGACAACTCCGCCAACATGGCCGTCCTCCGAAACGGTGACAAAGTCCCGACCCTTGCCGGCTTCTCCGGCCAGGCCTCCATCAAGCAGATCGTCAACGATTACGTCAACGCGCAGACCGGCACCGTCGTCCTCAACCCCGATGAAA
>DASZQE010000407.1:0-3499 GCA_035550175.1 Phycisphaerales bacterium
CGCCGCACCGGCATGCCGATCACCGAATGCGAGAAATTCGGAAAGTCCGGCGTCGCCACCGCCGAAAGCACCTGCGTTGACCGTTTGGCGATCCACCGGTTCGCCTTGCCTGGTCGCGCATCAAGATTCACCAGCGTCACCGGCAAGTCCAGTGAATATGCCGCTGCCACCACCGGTGCAGCGACAAAACCACCCAGTGCCACAACATGCGAAACATTCGCAGTCAACATCAGCTCATACGCCAGGCTCTTGCTTTCCCGGAAATTCCGCCAGAATGACAAGGCCTTGACCGGCGATGCCGACGGCGGCGTTGCGGGCAGCGCAACGTATTCCGCTCCCGCGTGCGTCAGCATCGTGCTGTCAATCGTCCGTTGCGAGCACAGAAAAATTCTTCGCGAATTCGGATCCAGGATCGCCAGACGCTCCGCGATCGCCAGTCCCGGGCTGATGTGTCCGCCTGAGCCGCCTCCAGCGAAAACAACAACCAGCGAGCCCTTGCCCGTCGCACGCTGCCTGGATTCTCGGGAACTCACGGCCGTCATATGCCCGCATCCAACATGATGGATGCATTTGACGCAAGGTTCGGCGTGTCAATGCGACCCTCATCGCATTGCGAATCCTGTGCTGCCCTCATAATCCGATGCTCGGATTTGCGGTCGATTGAAACCAGCAGGCCGATGCAGAACGCCGTCACCAGCCACCCCGTCCCGCCTGAGGAAAGCAGCGGCAGCGCAATGCCTTTTGTCGGCGCCGATCCCGTCACCACCGCGATATTGATGAGTGCTTGCAGCCCGATCGTCAGAATCACGCCGATCGCCAGCAGTCGATGAAACGGCTGTGTGGTCCTTCGGATGATCGCCAGCCCGCAGATAATGAACGCTGCATACAGCGCCACCACCAGCACCGCGCCAACAATTCCCAGCTCCTCGCAGATGATCGCGAAAATGAAATCCGTCGTGTCCTCCGGCAGATAGCCGAACTTGTGAATGCTGTTCCCCAGCCCTCGCCCCGCCAACCCGCCGCTGCTGATCGCCCCCATGGATTGCAGCACGTGATACCCGATGCCCTGCGGATCAGCATACGGGTCAAGAAACGCTTTCAATCGATCAATCCGGTACGGACTGACGATCACCGCCCCCACGAATCCCGCCACGCCGATCGGCATGAGCAGGAGCGCATGCCACAACTTCGACCCGCCCGCCACCAGCATCCCCACGCTGACCAGGCAGATCAGCGTCGCCGTCCCCAGGTCCTCGCTCGCAATCAGCATGCAGATGAACAGCACCAGAATCATCGGCGGAACAAAACCCTTCAGCAGGCTCTGCATCACCGACGCATTCCGCGCCAGGTACCACGCCAGCACGATGATCATGCCCCATTTTGCGATCTCGCTCGGCTGAAATCCTACCGGGCCGATCTCAAGCCACCGCTTCGCCCCGTTCACTTCCCGCCCGATGTGCGGCACGTGAACCGCAAGCAGCAAACCCGCCATCACCAGCAGCAGCCACGGAATGAATGACCGTGCTGTCCGTGATGCGTAGAGCGCATCGACCGGAAAATACGAGCCAACAAACAGCGCGACCATTGATGCCATCGCCAGCAGGGCCGTCTTCCCCAGCAGCACGCTCTGCAGCGTGATCTGCTCCGACCCGCTGACGGTCAGACCCGCCGATGTCACCATCACCACGCCGATCGAAAGCAGGCTGATGCAGATCAAGATGAGTCCGTGTCCGGGTCGCATGGGTTGAGTCAGTCAATATCGGAATTCCGAGCGTGAATGCGGGAGATTTGGCGCTCAACGGATCACGATTGCGAAATCAATGCCCACCATCGAAAAAACAAGCGATTCCGCAGGAATCCGCATATCATCCGCAGTTTCCCCCTGACCTTACTCGCGCACGCTTCGGCGGATGCACACCGTCCCGATTCATGATTCACGAAAGCCCGAAAAAGACAGTCTTTCTCGAAACCTTCGGCTGCCAGATGAACGAGCTGGACAGCGAACTGGTCACCGGCCAACTGTCCGCATTGGGCTACGCCTTCTGCGATGATCCCGACCACGCCGATGTGCTCCTCTACAACACCTGCAGCGTCCGCGAGCAGGCCGAAAACAAGGTCCTCAGCCGCCTCGGCATTGCCGGCCTGCGAAAGAAATCCGGCGAGCGCTTCGTCCTCGGCGTGATCGGCTGCATGGCCGAACGCATCGGCGCGCAGATGCTCACTCGCTTCCCGCAGGTCGATCTCCTCTGCGGACCTGCTGAACTTGATCGTCTCCCTTCTCTTATCGAAAACGCCTTCAAAACCGAAGCCGTCCACCGAGCTGACCGTGTTGCGCTCGCTGGCAACACGTCCCGTCGTTCCCAGACTTTGCTCGCAGCAACCGACAATCTCGAACTGCTCGACCTCTCCCGTGCGTTCGATCCATCAAAGGGGGGGCACGCCGGCAAATCCGCCTACGTGCGCATCACCCGTGGCTGCAACAAGTTCTGCACCTACTGCGTCGTCCCCTACACACGCGGCGCGGAAGTTCATCGCCCGCCCGATTCCGTTCTCGATGAATGCAAGAAACTCGCCGACGCAGGCGTCATCGAAATCACGCTTCTCGGCCAGACCGTCAACCATTATCTCTACACGCACGGCACGGCCGTCACCGTGAGTGGGGGGGAAGCGCCCCAGGTCGGTCCCGGCGCTGCAGCCTTCACATCCTCAAGAAAACCTCTGCTTTCCTCGCAGAAAACCACCACTTTCGCCGACCTTCTCCACCGCATTCACGAAGAAATCCCCGCCATCCGTCGCCTGCGCTTCGTCACCAGCTACCCTCGCGATTTCGGTGATGACATCCTCTCCGTTATGCGCGATTCCCCGCGCATTTGCCGCTACCTCCACGTCCCAGTGCAGTCCGGCAGTGATCGCATCCTCAAGCTCATGAACCGGGGCTACACAGTTTCCGAATACCTCGACTTCATCCACCGAGCCCGAGCCTTCCTCCCGGATGTCTGCATCGGCAGCGACATCATCGTCGGTTTCCCCACTGAATCCGAAGAAGACTTTCTCGCCACACAACAACTCGTTCGCGCCGCCCGCCACAAGAACAACTTCATTTTCCAGTATTCCCCGCGCCCCGGCACAACCGCCTTCGACCGTCTCGTCGATGACATCCCCGCCGAAGAAAAACGCCGCCGCGTCAACGCCATGCTTGCTATGCAGGATGAAGTCAGCCTTGCAGTTCACCGCGAATGGATTGGCCGCACTGTCGATGTCTTCATCGAATCAGTGGAACTCGAATCCCCCCCGGCGCACGCCTCTGCACATCTCAATTCCAACCGCGTCGAACTCGCATGGGAATCCCGCGCTTCTTCCGCCGACTCTCAAGGCACAGCTACGCACAAATCCTCTCTCAGAATCACCGGCCGTACGCCTGGCGACCTCATCGTGTCCGCATCAATCCCTCCGGACCGTTCCCCAACCCCCGGCGACATCATCCACATCAAAATCACAC
>DASZQE010000408.1:0-2227 GCA_035550175.1 Phycisphaerales bacterium
GGAGAGTTGATGGATGAAGCGATCCGCGAGACGGGTGCGCCGGCGGGATTGTTCAACGTGGTACAGGGCGGAGCGGAGACGGCGCAGCGACTCGTGAAGCATGAGGATGTGGATGGAATCTTGTTTACGGGAAGCTGGCCAGTGGGCAGGTCGATTCTGGAAGCGAACTTGGACCGGCCGGGGCGGATCGTGGCGCTGGAGATGGGCGGGAACAACGCGGCGGTGGTGATGAACGATGCGCACCTGAAGCAGGCGGTGATCGAGTGCGTGCGAAGCGCGTTTGCGACGACGGGGCAGCGATGCACCTGCACGCGGCGGATTCTGGTGCAGGAGGGGATTGCGGAGAAATTCATTGCGGCGTTCTGCAAGAGTGCGAGCACGTTGCAGGTGGGGCCGGGGCGAAGCGCGACGCCGGTGTTCATGGGACCGCTGGTGAGCGAAGGCGCGATGAAGAACGTGCTGAAGTTCCAGGATGATCTGGAACGAGCGGGCGGGCGGGTGCTGGTGCGGATGACGCGGATGGACGGACCGGGATGGTTCGTGACGCCGGGAGTTGTGGAGGTGGAGCGGTTCACGATGGAGCAAGATTGCGAAGTGTTCGGGCCGCTTGCGCAGGTGTGCGTAGTGAAGAGTCTGGATGAGGCGATCGAGCAGGCGAACGCGACGGAGTTCGGGTTGGCGGCATCTATTTTCACTGCGAGCAAGGAAGCGGCGGATGAGTTTTTCCTGCGGGTGAACAGCGGGTGCATCAACTGGAACACGGGGACAGCGGGGGCATCAAGCAAGCTGCCGTTCGGAGGCGTGGGGAAAAGCGGGAACCATCGGCCGGCGGGTGCATTCAGTGCGGATTACTGCGCATATCCGGTGGCGAACATGGTGGAGCGAAGCGCGGATGCGGCGGTGCCTGCGGGGATGATGTGGAAGGATGACTGGGGAGGCGGAACATGAATCGAGAATTGAATTCCGAAGCGCGAGTTGATGCTGAGGGAGGAGTTGAGATTTCATTTGTTGTGCCTGCGTACAACGAGGCAGCGGTGATTGCACGGACGCTTGATGCAATACATGCAGCGGCGCGGGCGGTGGTGGGGGAGCAGTATGAAGTGATCGTGGCGGATGATGCATCGACGGATGGGACAGGCGAGATTGCACGACAGCATGGAGCGAACGTGATCGCTGTGCAGAAGCGGCAGATCGGTGCGGTGAGGAACGCGGGGGCAAGGGTTGCGAAGGGGCGTGTGCTGATTTTCGTGGATGCGGACACGGTGATCTGCGAGAAACCGGTGCGGGCCGCGATGCGGGAGATCGAGCGAGGCGCGGCGGGCGGCGGCGCGATGGTGGGATTCGAAGATGTTTCATGGATGGCGCGAGCGGTCGGGCGGGTGTTTTGCGAGGTGTTCGTGCTGCTGAGGCTGGCGGCGGGTTGCTTCATGTTCTGCAGACGCACGGATTTTGAAGCCGTGGGTGGATTTGATGAGAAGTATTTTGCGAGTGAGGAAATCTGGCTGAGCAAGGCTCTGAAAGCGCGCGGGAAGTTTGTGGTGGTGCGAGCGCAGGTGCTGACATCGGGACGGAAGATCCGCAGATTCGGATTGTGGGGACTGCTGGGGCGGTTCGTGGGCATCATGCTGGGCGGGCAGAAAGCGGTGCAACGGAGGGAGGGGTTGGACATCTGGTATGACGGCGTACGGGAAACGCGCGATTCGGCTCAAGGCGCGAAGGCGTGAGAGCGATAATCTTTTCGGCGTGAACAGCGGAGTATTGAGGAATCGAACATGGCCAAGGCTTCAGGCAACATGCGGACGCAGATGCCAAACCCGCGGCGAACGCCGAGGTATGCTGGGCTGACGACGTTCTGTCGATTTCCAAGACTTGAAGACGTGGCGAAAGAACACCGGCCCGTGGACTGGGTGGTGTATGGCGTGCCGTTTGATTCGGGCGTGACGTATCGGCCTGGCGCGAGATTCGGACCGAGGGCGATTCGCACAGAATCGCAATACGTGAAGCCGTATCACCTTGAGCATGATGTGAACGTGGCGGAGGTGCTGAGCGTTGCGGACGGGGGAGATTCGCCGGTGCTTCCGTATGACGTGGAAGCCAACGCGAAGTGCGTGTGTGAATTCGCACAACAGCTTGGCGACATGAAACACACGAAACTGCTGGCGGTGGGCGGAGATCATTCGATTGCGTATGCGAACATCAAGGCGACGTGGATCCGGTGCGGGAAGCC
>DASZQE010000409.1:0-1905 GCA_035550175.1 Phycisphaerales bacterium
CCTCATTTTCCGCATTTTCGCTACCCCCCGTTTCACACACTCAAAATCCGCGCACCAATCGCCCATCACTTCCGCGAAACAGCCGTCGCTTTCAACAACCACACCGCTTTCGCGTCAATTCTGCATCGCTTCCTGTTTCGATCGCTCGCTCCGCTCCGCACGTTTCCGCGCGTTCTCATCCAGCAGCTTCTTCCGCAGCCGAATGCTCTGCGGCGTGATCTCCACCAGTTCACCCGGTTCAATGTATTCCAGCGCGCCCTCCAGCGTCAGAATCCTCGGCGGCCTCATCACCACCGTCGCCTCCTTGTTCGCCTCGCGGAAGTTTGTCAACTGCTTCGCGCGAACAATATTCACCACCATGTCATTCTCACGGCTGTTCTCCCCCACGATCATCCCCGTGTACACCGGGTCGCCCGGCCGCACCAGCATCACCCCTCGCTCCGTCAGCGCGAGCATCGAGTACTCCGTCGCCGTCCCGTTGTCATTTGAAATCATTACGCCGTTGATTCGCTTGCGGTCCGATCCTCGCACCGGCGCATACCTGCTGAAGCTGTGATACATCACCGCTTCCCCGCCCGTCGCCGTCATCATCCTGCTCTTCAACCCGATCAATCCCTTCGCCGGAATCTCCGCCTCAACGTGCATCCGCTCCCCGCGCGCGTGCATGTTCAGAATCTCCGCATTCCGCGAACCCAGCAGTTCCATCGCCGGCCCCATCTCCTCCGTCTTCAAATCCACCGTCAACCGTTCCAGCGGTTCGCATTCCTCCCCGTCGATCATCTTCGTGATCACTTCCGGCCTGCCAACGCTCAGCTCATACCCCTCGCGCCGCATGTTCTCCAGGAGCACGCCCAGGTGCAGCAACCCGCGCCCCGAAACCTTGAATTCCTCCGCGCTGTCGCCCGGCTCAACCTTCAGCGCCACGTTGTACTGCAATTCCTTCTGCAGCCGCTCGCTGATCTGCCTGCTCGTGACAAACTTCCCTTCCTTCCCCACGAACGGCGAATCATTCACGCGGAACACCATGTGCAGTGTCGGCTCATCCACGTGAACCCTCGGCAGCGGCATCGGCGGGTGCTCCAGCGAACACACCGTGTCGCCGATGTCGAACTCCGTCACGCCCTCGACTGCACACAAGTCCCCTGCCAGAATTTCTTCCACCGGCTTTCGTCCCAGTCCCTCAAACCCAAGCAGCTTCTGCACGCGCGCCTTCGTCACGCTGCCGTCCGCTCTGCACACGCCCACCATCTGATTCGACCGGATGCACCCGTTGAATACCCGCCCGATCGCGATTCGCCCCACATAATCCGAATAATCCAGCGTCGTGATCAGCATCTGCAGCGGAGCGCTCGGATCACCTGTTGGCGGCGGAACGCGATCCACGATCAGCTCCAGCAACGCCACCATGTCTTTCGTCGGCTTCGCCAGGTCCATTGTCGCCCATCGCCCGCGTCCCGAGGCGTACACCACCGGAAAATCCAGCGTCGCATCATCCGCACCCAGTTCCACGAGCAGATCAAACACTTCGTTCAGCGTCTCGCTCGGCCTCGCTTCAGGCCGATCGCACTTATTCACCACCACGATGATCCGCAGCTTCAACTCCAGCGCCTTGGTCAGCACGAATCGCGTCTGCGGCATCGGCCCCTCGAAGGCATCCACAACCAGCAAAGCCGCATCCGCCATCCGCAAAACCCGCTCCACCTCGCCGCCGAAATCTGCGTGGCCCGGCGTGTCGATGATGTTGATTCGATACGTCTCGCCTGTGTGCTTCGATGCCCCGGTCGGCCGATAGTCAATCGCGCAGTTCTTCGAGAAAATCGTGATGCCGCGCTCACGCTCCAGCGGATTGCTGTCCAGCACGCAATCCTGCTCCGCGATTTCCCCACGCAGCAAATTCGCCGACGC
>DASZQE010000410.1:0-2367 GCA_035550175.1 Phycisphaerales bacterium
AGGCCATTCCGCCGTCTGGTCCTCCAAGCCCGCGCGCGGCAAGCTCGAGCGCTGGGACATCAGCGACGGCATCGAGCTCGCCACCGCCCTCGATCGCATTGAGCGTGGCGAAGCCGTCATCACCAATTCAGAATTGCCTGAGAACCTCGAGAAAATCCTCGCTTGGGTTGAAAAGAACAATGTCTCCCTCGCCACCCCCGGCCGCAAAGTCCCCGAAAAAAAGCCCGGCGTCCTCTTCGTCGGATTGCAGATAGCTGTCGCCAAAGCCTCTGCACTCCAACAATAAGCACAGCAGTCGCTGTGCCTGTGACACATCGACCGCCGTGCTGGAGTTCACTACTCACATTCGCCTCGTTACTTCATTCCGCCCGCGATCAGCAGCGTCTCGCCCGTGATCCACTTGGAATCATTCGATGCGAAGTACACCACCGCCGGCGCGATATCATCCGGCTGGCCGATTCTCCCCAACGGCGTGTTCGCCTCCACGAACTTCCGGAAATCACTCTCCGCAAACCCCGCTGCATGCACGCCCTCCGTTTCCACCATGCCCGGATTCACCGAGTTCACGCGGATCTTCTTCGCGCCCAGTTCCTTTGAAAGCGATCTCGTGATCGCATCCACCGCTGCTTTTGTCCCGCTGTACGCCGACGCCGTCGCCGGCGAACCCGTCGCAGCCAGCGAGCCGATGTTCACCACCGATCCTCCATCCGGCCCCATGTGCTTCACCGCTTCCTGCGTCGCCATCAGCAAACCCAGCACGTTCAAGTCATACATCCGGTGAAAATGTGCCGGCGTGATCTGCTCCAAAGGCAGAAACTCATACACCCCCGCATTGTTCACCAGCACATCCAGCTTGTTGAATGCCTTCTTCGTCTCCGCGAACAATCGCTTGATGTCTGCTTCCTTCGAAACATCCGCCTGGATCGCGACCGCCTTCCCGCCTTTCTTCGTGATCTCGCTCACCACTTCATCCGCGCCCTTCTTGCTCGATGCGTAGTTCACCACCACCGATGCGCCCTCTGCCGCCAGATGCTTCGCGATCGAAGCGCCGATCCCCTTCGATGCGCCCGTCACCACCGCAACCTTGTTTGAAAGTTTCTTGTCCGCCATGGCATTGACTCCTTTGCCGTTATTGAGTGCTCTGGATTCTCACCGATTCCGCGATTCCCCAAATTCCTGATTTCAATAGTGTGATCTTGGTTTCGATGCAGTTTTGTACCACTCGTTACACAATAACCCACTGGACTTCGCCCGTCAAGCGGAATATTGTACTAAGAGGTAAAAAAGGAGTTTTTGAACAATGGTCGTCGGCAGACCAAGGCAGTTTGACGTCGATGAAGCCCTTGAAAAGGCAATGTCCGTCTTCTGGCGCAAGGGCTATGAAGGCGCATCCATGCCCGAACTCACCAAGGCCATGGGCATCAATCGCCCCAGCCTTTACGCAGCGTTCGGCAACAAGCAGGCGCTGTTTCGCAAAGCCATCGCACGCTACACCGCCGGGCCTGCGTGCTATGTGCGCGAGGCGCTTGAGCTCTCCACCGCCAAGAAAGTCATTCAACGACTTTTCGCAGGCGAAATCCTGATGATGACCGAGGGAAAAAATCCCAAGGGTTGCCTTGTCGTTCAGGGCGCGCTTGCGTGCAGCGAATCCGCAAAGGACATTCAGCAGGAACTCGCCGACATGCGCGCTCGCACGGAAACCGCGCTTCGTGAACGTCTCATCCGCGCCAAGCGCGAAGGGGATCTCCCCAGGGGCGCAAGCCCGGCGGAAATGTCCAAGTACGTTATGACCGTCATGCACGGCATGGCGGTGCAGGCCGCCAGCGGCGCATCGCGCCGAGAACTCGAAGCGGTCGCGGACATGGCCATCCGCGCCTGCGGCTGGGCCTGATTTCAAAATCTCTCTTTACAACTTCACCTTCGGCGCGGACTTCTTGAAGATGCGGTTCTTCAGGTGATACAGCGGATACATGCGGGCTTTCTTTGCGTCCTCCGCAGGATTAGAACCCAATGGTGCAGGCGTTTTGCCCATGTGACGCAGTTGCAGATTCATCAAATGCACGCTGCGCTGTCGCCAGCTCTTGGGCGTGTGGAAGCCGACGTTCCATGAGATCGACACGCCATCGTCATTCGTCACGCGGTGCGGCGCGAACAACGGCAGGAACACGGATTCGCCCGGGCCGATATGCACTGATGGGAAAATATTCTTCTCATAGTCCGCGTTGTAGGTGACCGCGCCCTGATCATTGGTGTAAATCAGGTTTTCGACGGCCGTTTCCGGCAGCACAGTCACCGGATACACGAACACGGTCTTTGATCCTTTGATCTGATTGAGAAACGACTGATCCGGATCGGAGTGGAAATGCA
>DASZQE010000411.1:0-4719 GCA_035550175.1 Phycisphaerales bacterium
ATTGGGCGGGGGATTTTCATCCGGAACGCGCGGAGATGAAGTGTGGTGCATAAACGCAGCTCCTTCCTCTGTTCAGTCTGGTGGATGGTAACCGCGTCGGCATGGAAAATAATTCAGAATTGCTGCAATTCGATGCTGAAAATTCGTGAATACCATCACAGAAAACCATTGGAGGATTTTCACAACTCCAGGAGTTGATTTGTCACGAAATCCGTGTGCCTGTTTCGTCGGCTTCAAAGAAAAGCAGATCGCTGTGACTGATTTCAAATGATGCGTCCGCTTGACCATATGCAGAAGGCGCAGCGGTTGAGAAGATTCTCGCAATGACGGGGACGTTGCTTGACACGAACCCCTGAACATCAACCGAATCACCGTGTGAGCGCCATCTGCAATTGCTCAATGTGATACGAGTTTCTGTTGAAGTTGAATAGTGTCCAGCGACTCGCATGGCTTGCGGGCGAAAGGCCACCGTGATCGGCTTGCCGTCGTATTTTCGCAGCTGAGCAGCGGCACTGGCGTGAAGGTTGATGGCTGATCCATTCGTTGCAGCAGTGTCCACCAGTTCAACTGTGTCCAATCGCACACGGACAGTGCGTGTAAGTTCGTTGAGACATGGCTGACTGATGAAGCGAGCCACGAGCCGGTTCACGGGACTGCGATATACCTCGTCCGGCGTGCCGACTTGTATCAGTCGTCCGTGGGCCATCACGGCCACGCGGTCGGCCAGCGTAAGGGCGTCTTCATGGTCGTGCGTGACGTAGATTGTTGTGCTGTGCATGCGCTGATGCTGCGTGCGGATTTCAAGGCGAAGCTGCGCGCGAAGCGGTGAGTCGAGGCTTGCGAGCGGTTCATCCAGCAGAAGCAGTTTGGGCTGCACCACCAAGGCGCGGGCAAGCGCGGCTCGCTGACGCTGTCCGCCTGAGAGCGTACCTGGCTTGGCATTGAGCTGCTGCCTGATGCCGAGCTGGTCCGTAATCGCGGCGATGCGCGATTCAATTTCGGATTTTTCGACTCCGTGCTGGCGCAGCGCGAAGGCGATATTGGCACGGACGGACAGATGGGGATAGATGACGCCGGACTGATGCACCATCGCCACGCCCCGGTCGGCGGGCGACACATCGTGCATGTCGTTCCCACCAATCTGGATTCGTCCGGAATCAGGTACTTCAAGACCGGCAATCATGCGCAGCACAGTGGTCTTACCACAACCCGAAGGCCCCAGAAGCACAAGCAATTCATCTTCGGAAACACCCAGCGAGAAATCATCGACCGCGAGAATTTTTCGTCCGAATCGCTTGGAGACATTGTGCAGCACGAGCTGTTGCATTTCGTGATCCAACGCCATTGATGGTGCAAATGCGTTGCAAACGGAACGAGCAAGAATAGTTTGTTTTGCCCTGATCGTGTGGCAGGCAAACGGCAGGCGGAATGGCCGCGGCCGGATTGCGTCACATAACACGAAATACGCGAGTTTCTCAGAGTCGCCGGGCCGCACAAAACCACCTGAAATTGCCCTGTTCCGGGGACTTTCCGTGCCGTGAGAGGGAAATCGACCACACTCGAATCTCCAAAGGCCACACGTGTCCCTGCGACTCTTGAACCGGCAAGCGGATCAGACATGCGAAAATCAGCGCTCATCCTCGCGATCCTTGGCGTTCACTTCCTCGCAATGTGGGGGATGGCAGTAAACCGTCGAGCAATCAGGCAGGATGAACAACGTCTCGCGCAAGCTTCCCAATCTGCGCCGACGGAAACGCACCCTGCACAGACACGCCCAACACCTGCTGCGGCGACAGCACCATCCGCTGAAACCGCGCCCGACTCGACGTATGAGGAATACATGCGTCACCGTCAGGAATCCGCAGCAACCAACGAGCAAGCCGAGAACGGCGTGGAGGCGGTCGAGCTTGGGCACGCCAGTCCCTTCAGCCTGCAGTTGAATCTGGATTACACGACCGCGTATTTTTATCACGGCATTCTGCAGGAAGATTCGGGACTGATCCTGCAACCATCGGCGCGACTTACGATCAATCTCTATTCAGAGGATGATTTCAAGATTGACGCCATCCTCGGCACATGGAACAGTTTTCACGGCGAAAAAACCAACGCCCATACGGACGGTGATTTCACGAATTACTGGTACGAATCGGATTTGATCGCAGGATTTGCGATCACGAAAGGCGATTTCTCGCTCACCACGACGTATACGTTCCTCACCAGCCCAAGCAATGCATACCAGACCGTGCAGGAACTCGACTTCACGCTCGCGTATGATGACTCAAGACTGCTCGGCGGATTTGCGATGCATCCGTACACACTGCTCGGCATTGAAACCGGTGCGGACTATTCGGACGGCGCGGACAGCGACAAGGGCATCTATCTTGAACTGGGCATCGCGCCGGGATTTTCGTTTGACATCGGCAAGACGCCGATCGCAGTGAGCTTTCCCGCTTCAGTCGGTTTGAGCCTACACAACTATTACCAGAACACTGAGGGCGATGACGACACTTTCGGCTTCGCACAAGTGGGAGCGAAGGCCGCCATCCCGCTGCCGTTCGGCGATCGATTCGGAAGCTGGACACTGAACGCAGGCGTGTCCGCGCTGTTCCTGGGCGATCACACAGCCGAATTCAATCACAACGATGACTTTGAAGTGATCGGTGTCGTCGGCTTACAGCTCAATTTCTGACGATCGACGGCGTTGATTTCACATGGAAAACAGGGCGGGTTATCGGATGCGGCAAGTCGTGCAGCGAACTTAATGCACGCGCACCTAAATCTGCATGCAAGCTCGTCCGATTCCAGCGGGTATGAGCTTTCACATCAACCCGTCAAATCGTGGAATGATCGTTGTCCTGAGTGCGCTTGCAGTTGCCGGAACGCTGGCAGGGTGCAGCACGGTACAGCAGGACGCATCTACGGCGTATGAGCATGGGGATTACGCGACGGCTGAGCAGGAGTGGCGCCCGCTTGCTGAGCAGGGCAATCCGCAGGCGCAATACCTGATGGGACTTATGTACGAAGACGGACAAGGCGTTGCCCCTGATGCGGGTGAGGCGGCGAAGTGGTACACCCTTTCCGCTGAACAAGGATACGCGCCTGCACAAACCAATCTGGGCTTGCTGTATTTCACAGGCAAAGGCGTTGAGCGCAGTGCTGATGAGGCTGCCAGGTGGTACACGCGAGCGGCGGATCAGCACTATGCCGCAGCGGAGAACAATCTGGGCGTGATGTACTTGTTCGGACAGTCCGTGCCGAAGGATGTTTCACGCGCATCGACGCTTCTGACTTCTGCTGCTGAGCATGGCGACGCGAAAGCGCAGAGCCTTGTGGGCACGATGTATTACAACGGCATCGGGTTTGCGAAGGATTACACGCACGCCGCGCATTGGCGAACTTTGGCAGCCGAGCAGGATGTGCTTGCAGCACAGAATGACCTGGGATTGATGTACATCACCGGCCAGGGAGTCCCACGGGATTATGATCAGGCCGCCCAGTGGCTGAGAAAGGCTGCAGAGCGCGGCGCCGCGCAATCGCAGTACGCCATGGGATGGATGTACTACCAAGGAGTGGGCGTGAAGCGCGATTATGTAATTGCAGCAGGCTGGTTCAGGCTTGCGGCGGACCAAGGACTTGCGGTTGCGCAGACAAATCTGGGGTTGATGAGCCTGAACGGCCAGGGCGTGCAGCAGAGCGACCGGGATGCGGCGCAATGGCTGCAGAAAGCTGCGGACCAGGGGCGTTCGGTGGCGCTTGAGAATCTTGGATTGATGTATCTGCGCGGAAGAGGCGTTCCGCAGAATGATCAGCGGGCTGCTGCGCTTATCGAGCAAGCAGCGTCGCAAGGGCTCGCAAGTGCGCAGCTCAAGGCGGGAAATCTCTACGAAACAGGCAAAGGCGTGACGGCTGATTCATCCAAAGCGTACATGTGGTATTCGCTTGCGGCAGACCGGGGCGTGCCTTCCGCTGATGTTCGCATGACCGCACTTGGGAAGACAATGACCGCGGAACAGCTTGCCGGAGCGAAGACGCTGGCACAGAGCTGGATGACCGATCACACATCGACGGAGCAACAGCTTTCAAGCGTGTTCGAGTCAAACGATGATTGATTTCGAGACCGCACGAACCCAGAGCCACGGAATGGTCATTCAGATTTCCGGGGAGCTGCAGGCGCGGTTGCCGCTGCATGCTGATGCCGATCCTGCCAGTGTGCGACTTGCACGTCCGAAGCGTGTTTTTGATCGTCGCTCATGTCGGCTTCGATGTTGGTTCGGCGCTCGGCGGCTCTGGATGAGCCGCGCGATTCAGCAATCACGTACCATGCACGCGCTGCGACGGGATCCTTCTGCACACCGCGACCGAGTTCGTACATCAAGCCGAGCTTTTCCTGTGCGGATGCCAGGCCTTGTTCGGCAGCCATCATGCACCACCGCGCGGCCTCAGCTTCGTTCTTCTCCACACCCTGCCCTTGAAGATAGAGCAAGCCAAGATTCATCTGTGAAACCGCGTGGCCTTGCTCGGCAGCACGTTGAAGCCACTTTGCGCCTTCTGCGGCATCTTGAGACACACCATCACCCTTGATGAACCGCATGCCGTATTCCGCCTGGGCCACAGGCAAACCGCCTTCGGCAGCCATGTGAATCCAGTTCACAGCCTGCTTCTCATCCTTGTCCACGCCATCGCCGCGAAGATACATGCGACCAAGTGAATATTGAGCCT
>DASZQE010000412.1:0-2773 GCA_035550175.1 Phycisphaerales bacterium
TGACCGCCGGCAGCACCAGGCCACTTATTCCTCCCCACCGCGCAATCGGAAACACCGGCCACCACACCCCGAAGATCATCAGCAGCGCCGTGCCGATCACAAACGCAGGCAGACTCACGCCGATCAATGGCAACACATACGTGGCAAAATCCACGGCGCTCCCCGGCTGCAACGCCCCCACCGCTCCCGTGGAAACACCGATGATCACAGCCAGCAGAATCGCTGCAAATCCCAGCTCAATTGAAACGGGCAGCCCGGATGCAAGAATCTCATTCACCGTCCAGTTCTCGTGCGCCAGCGAAGGCCCCAGATCAATCACACTCTCCGTCCGCCCGCGCAGATAATTCACGCCTGTGACGTTCCCAAGATAATTCCAGTAGAAACTCCACGGCGAGTCCAGCCGATATTGCGCCTTCATCGCCTCAATGATTTCCTCGGACGGCCTGCGCCCCTCGCCGCGCTCAATCGGATTGCCCGGCACCATCCACGCCAGCACGAATGTCACCGTGTAGATCACCCACAGCAAGACAGGAATCATCAGCACTCGACGAACAAGCATGCGTCAACAATCCTTCGCTGCACGAATCACGAGACTTTCCTGAGCTTCCATAAATACTGCACCAGTCGTGGATGCGTCGTCAATCCGCGCAGATGCACGGGATCGTACATGTATGTCTGCTGCAACTGGCAGATCGGAATCATCGGCGGATTCTGCGTGAACAGATATGCTTCCGCGTCCGCAAGCATCCGCATCCGTTCCGCCCCATCCGCTTCTTCATCAGCCTGGCGCAGCATCGTGTCATACCCGACATCGGAAAACCCGCGATCGTTGTTGCCATCGCCCGTCGTGTTGATGTTGAGGAACGTCGTGGGATCTGAATAATCGCCATACCACTGCCCGCGCGCAATCATGAATTTTCCGTTCCGCAGATCATCCTTGAAGAACTTCGTCTGCATCGGCCGGGGCTCCACGCGCACGCCCAGCGCCGCTTCCCATTGGACCTTCAATTCCAATGCCATCCACTTGTAGCGAGAGCTGTTCGTCGTGTACACAAGATCGATCGCCGGAAACTTCTCGCCCGTCGCACTTTCAGGAATTCCATCTCCACCACGATCTTCCCACCCTGCGGATTTCAATTCCCGCCTGGCGCGTTCGATGTCGTGCCCAAGACCTTCGACGTGCGGATATCCCGCGATCGTCCCCGGCGGAACCAGCGCCGTCATCACCGGCTCGTGCTCGCGCGTGATGTTGTTCACGATCGCCTCGCGGTCCGTCGCCAGCACAAACGCTCGTCGGACCCTCGCATCCGCAAACGGGTTGTCGCGTCCGTCAGCTAGTTTCTCCCGACAGTTGAACGAGAAGAAATCCGTTGCGAACGCCGGCAGAGAATGCACGTCTCGCGATTCTCCTCGCTCCGCCGCAGGCAGTTCCGCCATGGCTTCATCACTCGTCAACCCCTTCACGAGCAATGCCGTCAGTTCACTTTCATAGCGATGCAGATACTGCTCCCGCTCAACCAGCAATTCAGGCAGGTAATCCACCGACAGATCGTTCAACCAGTCGATTCCGCCCGCGCCGTAGGCCAGCAATGCTGTGTTCGCATCCTCAATCGTCAACACCAGAACCGAATTGTTCTGCAGCAATTGCTGGTCACGGAAATACGGATTTCGCTCCAGTTTCAAGTCGCGCTTGTATCTCCAGCGCGTCAACTGATACGGCCCATTCGTCACAATGCTTCCCGGCCTCGCCCACCCATGCTCCTGGTGAATTCGCCCCGTGTCCGCGTCCAGCGAGATTCGCGAACACTCGTCTAGGCTCGGCATCGTTCGATGCGCCCACCCGTTTCCGTTTTCACCATGTCCGCCTTGCAAATCAGGCCATCCTTCCACGCATGGCCTGTACACGGGATACGTCGGTGCGAAGCACACGATTTCAACAAAGTACGCCACCGGATGCGCGAGGTGAACCACCAGCGTTTCATCATCTATCGCCTTCACGCCGACCGTGTCGTCAAACTGCTTCATCGCGTCTTCATAAAGTTGTTCCGCCAGCGCGCTGCGCTCCGGTTCATTCAACGTCACCGATCGTTTCGAAAAATCCTCGAGTTGCCTGGATCGGAATGCGAAAAAATCCTTCGCCCCAGCCACCTCAAACAGAAGATTCGAATAATCCGCCGCTGTGTCCGGAAAAAGCAACCTGCGGAACGAATATGCAAAATCCTGCGCGGTCACCGCGTCGCCGTTCGACCAGCGTGCATTTCTACGAATGTGGAATGTGTACGTCAGTCGGTCGTCCGACACGCTCGGCAACTCTGCCGCCGCGGGCACGATTGAAAAATCATGCTCATCCCATCGCAACAACCCCTCGTACAACGAATACGCAAGCCTCAAGTCCTGCTGATACGACATCCGCTGCGGATCCAGCGTGAATACCTCACCGCGATTCACGAACACAATGTCCGCTTCATCATTCGTGCCGCCTGTGAACATTGCTCCTGCGGCCGTAATCACACAGGCCAGGAAAATGAATATGAAGACCGCCCTCTTCATGACCGCCTCTCCAATCCGTGGATTGCGCGTCGATTCATCGTCTTATCTCACCATGTCCACCGCCGCCACGCAATGCGCGGAACGGAGCCCGGGAGCATTTTCGAATAACACTCCGGCTGAATCTAGTGAACCTGCAGCTTGCTTGCTGTATAAGGCGACTGCTGAACGATGTTCAGCCAGGCCTTCACATCCGCATCGTATTTTGCCGGATCGGGCTTGTCCC
>DASZQE010000413.1:0-3549 GCA_035550175.1 Phycisphaerales bacterium
AACTCGCCTTCAACACCATCGCTGGCGCAGGTCTCAACAGCACCGTGCTCCACTACCGCGCCAACGACCAGCCTGTCCGCGATGGCGATCTCATCTGCATCGACAGTGGCGCAAAATGGCAGGGCTATTCCGCTGACATCACCCGCACCGTTCCCGCCAACGGCAAGTTCACCAAGCGTCAGCGCGAAGTCTACGAAATCGTTCTCGAAGCCCAGCTCGCCGCCATCGCCGCCGTCCGCCCCAACGCCACCATCGCCTCCATCGACGCCGCCGCCCGCAAGGTCATCATCAACGCCGGCCTCGGCGACGCCTTTATCCACGGCACCGGCCATCACCTCGGCCTCGAAACCCACGACTCAAATCCCGATCAGCCCCTCAAGCCCGGCTGCGTCATCACCATCGAACCCGGCATTTACCTCCCCGATGAAAAAATCGGCATCCGCATCGAAGACGATGTCCTTGTGACAAAATCCGGCCGCGAAGTCCTCAGCGCCGCAATCCCCAAGAAATCCAAGGACATCGAATCCGCAATGCGCTGACCAATGTCACACACATCCTTTGACGTTTAGCGGGCGAGCTTGCTCGCAGCTTTCTTACACCCTCTCCCCTCGGGAGAGGGTGCCATGAGCGAATCGCTCGCGGAGCGAGCGATGAGTCGAAGGGCGGGTGAGGGCCGGCACGCCTGTTGACCCAAAAACAATCTTGCACTTCGATAGCGAAACTGATTTCTTTTCAGCCATGACAGCTGTTCGCATGCTCATATCGATTCATTCTTCAACTCCCCCTCATCAACCCCACCAGGTACGTCCCCTCCTCAACAGGCTCGAACACCACGCGATCCGTCGGTTTTGCCTCGTGCTCTCGAAACCACTTCCCCCACACTCGCGTCCGTAACAAGTTCCTCGGCCCGACAATGTCCGTCCGCACCGTCGGCCCTTCGTGCAAGATCAGTGTCATCGCCTTCGCCGCCTTCGTCTTGTCCTTCCCGCCCACCGCCCATGCCGGAAATCGCTCCAGCACGTTCGTCACGTACAAGCTGTTGTTGCGGATGTTCCCCGCCGTGATCGCAATCGAAAACGCGCCCCCCTCATTCTTTTTTTTAATATTCCGGGGGTGCCCCACTCTCCGCCACGCCGGATCTTCCTCCAACGTCAGCCACGCCCGCCCCTGTGGATTCGGAATCTCCGGCCCGCTGTCCGTCGCCGTCACATCGCTCAGCCAGATCAGCGTGCAGAACCGGCTCGCCTGCTTCAATCGCCAGTACTCCGCTTCCCCGCAAATCAAATGGTTGTACGCCCGCCACAGCTCCCGCACCGCGCTTCGTGTCAACGTGTCCCGGAACAACACCTGCTCCGCGATCGCCGTCGCACCATACGGACCCGATGACTGCTTGAAATAAATCCGCTCGCCCGCCTCAATCGCCTCATACGGCGCACACGCCTGCCGCGTCAGCCTGCACTCCACCGTTTTCTTCCCCGCCAACACCAGATCCAGGTATGGCTTCAGCAATATCGCAACGTGAATCATCCGCACACCACCCGGTTCATCTGCTCACATCTCACACGTACGATTTCGCCGCTACGACAATTCCCCCACCGTCTTCGCAAACGTGTAAAGCTTTTCGAGCTTCACCATCTTGAACAATCCCGTCAGTTCCGCGTTCGCCCCCACGATCGCCGCCTTCGCGCCGCTCTTCGCCGCGCGATTTCGAAAATCAATGCACATCCCCAGTCCCATCGAGTTCATGAACGTCACCGAACTCATGTCCAGCACCAGCATCTTCAACCCGCTGAACCTCTCCAGCTCCCCCACCACCCGCTCGCCGATGATCGGCACCTCCCGCTGACCGATCGCCGGCCCCACCAGCTTCACGATCATCTGACCCGGCCCGCCCGCACCCACCGTCACAAATAGAGATTGTCCCTGCTCTGCCATCATCCCCGGAGCATATCCGCTCAAGTCCCATCCGCCGAATCATTTCTCTCTACCCTTAAGCCCCCAATTCTTCATTCTGGCTCCTGAGTTCTACTTCAGCCCCGCCACAAACTTCCCGATCCGCCCGCACCCTTCCTCAATGTTCTTCTCCGAACATGCAAATGAAAGTCGCACGCACCCCTCCGCGCACTTCCCGAAATCTTCCCCCGGCACCACCGCCACCTTTTCCTCCTCCAGCAACGCCTCCGCAAAACTCTTCGCGCTCTCAACCTTCCGTCCGCCCGGCGTCACCTTCCCGAAGTGCGCTGACACATCCGGAAACACATAAAACGCGCCCATCGGCTTCGCGCACTTCACATCCTTCCATCCGCTCACGATCCCGAAGATCAACTCCGCGCGCTTCGCAAACTGCTTCCGCATCGTCTCCACCGCTTCCGCGCTCCGCTCGCTCAGCGCCTCCACAATCGCCGGATAGCAGAAGCTCGTCACGTTCGATGTCATCTGCCCCTGCAGCTTCGTCATCGCTTTCGCAAACCCGCCGCCGTTCCCCGTCGCGCACGCATACCCCAGCCGCCATCCCGTCATCGCGAATGCCTTCGACATCCCGTTCACCGTCACCGTCCGCTCCGCCAACTCACGAATGCTCCCGATCGAAAACGCTTTCTCCCCCGAAAAGATAAGCTTCTCGTAAATCTCATCCGTCACAATCACCACGTGTTCGTGCTTCGCCAGCACGTCCGCGATCGCCGTCAATTCCCTCTTCGAATACACCATCCCCGTCGGGTTGCTCGGCGAGTTCAAAATGATCGCCGCCGTCTTCGCGCTGATCGCCCGCTCCACCTGCGCAGCCGTCACCTTGAACGCATCCTCAATCTTCGTCCCCAGCTCCACCACGCTCCCACCCGCCAGTTCCACCATCGGCCGGTATGAAACCCATGCCGGCGTCGGCACGATCACTTCCTGCCCCTTCCCCGGATCAAGCAGACATTGCAGCGCCAAGTACAGCGAATGCTTCGCGCCCGCCGAAATCACGATATGCTCGGGCCCGCACGCAATCCCATTCTCCCGCTTCAATTTTTCCGCAATCGCCTTCCGCGCCGCAGGCTCACCCTCCACCAATGTGTAATGCGTCTTCCCCGTGTTCAGCCCCTCGATCGCCGCATCTCGAATATTCGCCGGCGTGTCGAAATCCGGCTCGCCCGCGCCGAACGAAATCACCTCCACCCCGCTCGCGCGCAGCGCCTTCACCCGCGCATCAACCCCGATCGTCGCCGAAGGCTTCAGCCCCGTCACGCGCTGCGAAATCTGAATCATGCACGCATCGGAATCCGAACTCCGCGCCCTGTCAACGTCGCGCGCACTCGCTTCACGCAATCCCGCTACCATGACTGCACCTTTCACGAATTCGGAGCAACTGAAATGTCCTACATCCCCAAAATCCTCGGCCTCGCAGGAAGCCTTCGCGCGCAATCCTACAACAAAATGCTCGTCCGCATCGCGCTTGAAGGCGCCAAGAAAGCCGGCGCCGAAGTCAGCTACCTCGATCTCCGTGATTATCCCATGCCCATCTACGATGGCGACGTCGAACAGAAACATGGCATCCCCGACAACGCC
>DASZQE010000414.1:0-2792 GCA_035550175.1 Phycisphaerales bacterium
CAGTCGAAGGAGGTGCTCAGGGGCCCGGAATCGGAGAAGGCGACCGTGTTGCCGGGGCTGAGGTGGAGGATGATGAAGTCAGGAGAGAGGGAGAGATTTTGGTCGTAGGTGATGTTGAGGGGATTGTCGCCGAAGCCGTCATTGTTGCCATCGCGCTGCATGACTGAGCCGGCGATGTGGAAGGGGAGGGGATCGGAGAAGGTGAACGTGCCGTTGGAGAGAGAGGAGAAGCCGGTGGAGTCGGTGAGGGTGAGAGAGAAATCGGAGGATGAGGCGTGCGCGGAAGCGCTGAGGATGGCGAGGGCGACAGCGGACGCGGCGAGCGCGAGTGTGGTGCTGATCTTTCGTGACACGTTGGTGTTCCTCTCTCTGCAATGTGATTCAGCGAGCGTGAAGTTCAATATCGGCGGCGAAACCGGGATTGAGCGCGGTGAATCTGAGTTCATAGTGCGCGATGAGCAGAAGAAGGGCAAGAAATTCGCCAGATTGACGCGGCGAAAATGCTGTTGGTGCGATGAATGTGGAATGTGCAGGTCAGGGATGAGTTCGCAAATTGTTATGGGACGGATGAGTTTTCGAGTCACAGGCGGCTATAGTGCGCGGATGGTTGCGAATCGCAGAGAAGTGGTGATTACGGGGTTGGGGCCGATCACAGCGGCGGGCGTCGGGCTGGAGGCGTTCTGGAACGCGCTGGTGGAGGGGAAATCGCTGATCCGGAGGATTGCGAGGTTTGACCCGTCGGGCTTCCCGTGTCAGTACGCCGCTGAGCTGGCGGATGAAGCGTTTGACGTGAAGAGCGTGGTGCCGAAGAGCTATCGCAAGGCGACAAAGGTGATGGCGCGGGACATCGAGCTTGCGGTGGGTGCGGCGGCGAGCGCGGTGAGCGATGCGGGTTTGGTGACGAAGGCGGTTGATCCGGAGAAGCCGGCGACGATCCGGCCGGAGCGGTTTGGATGCCAGATCGGCGCGGGATTGATCGCGGCGGACGTGGATGAATTGAGCGCAGCGTTGACGACTTCGCGGAGTGCGGATGGAAGATTTGACATGGCGCACTGGGGGCAGACGGGGATGCAGAATCTGACGCCGTTGTGGCTGCTGAAGTACCTGCCGAACATGCTGGCGTGCCACGTGACGATCATTCATGACTGCCAGGGGCCGAGCAACACGATCACGTGCGCGGAGACGAGCGCTGCGCTGAGCCTGGGGGAATCGATGCGGGTGATTCAGCGTGGTGCGGCGGATGCGTGCTTGACGGGCGGCGCGGAACACAAGACGAACCCGATGGGGTTGCTGCGGCAGATTTATTCGGGAAGGCTGATGAGGGTGGAGGGCGAGGTTGCAGATGCAGGTGGGTTGGTGAAGCCGTTTGATGAAGGTGCGAATGGGACGCTGCTGGGCGAGGGCGGGGGGATTCTGGTGGTGGAAGCAGCGGCGACCGCGCGGGCGCGGGGCGCGAAGGTGTATGCGCGGGTGAGCGGATTCGCGGCGACGCAGAGTGTTTTGAAGGATGTTTCACACGCACGCGGGGTTGCGGATGATCCGGGATATGAGGATGCCATGCGGAGCGCGATGGAGGCTGCGAGCGTGAATGCGGAGGAGGTGGATGCGATCGTGCCGTTCGGCAGCGGGACGCGGGATATGGATGTGATGGAGGCGGAGGCGATCGCGAAGGTGTTCGGGAATCGCGCGAAGGAGGTGGAACTGATCACGGTGATTCCGAACTTCGGGAACTGCTGTGCGGGGGCGGGCGCGCTTTCGATTATCGCGGGGGCGATGGCGGTGAGGGAGCAGAAGCTGCCGGCGAGATTGAACACGAAGAACGCGAAGGGGTTGAACGCGAACGCGCGGGGGGCGAAGGATGCGAAGCTGCGAAATGTGCTGGTGATGAGCAGCGGGATGGGCGGGCAGAACGCGGGGATGGTTTTGAGCAGAATCGACTGAATCTGCCGATAGATTTGTTGTTCATTTGTAATTTGTTAGGTATATTTACGGCATGGCATCCGGGTCTCGAATTGAGTGGACGCAAGCGACGTGGAATCCCACGACGGGGTGCACGCGCGTATCGGCTGGGTGTGACCACTGCTACGCGGCGCGGATGTCGCGGCGGCTGGAGTTGATGGGATGCGAGGATTACGAGGGGCTGACTTCGTGCAATCGAAAAGGGGACAGGCATTTCAACGGCACGTTGAAGTGTCATGAGGATCGGTTGGAGATTCCGCGAAGGTGGCGTGCGCCGCGATTGATCTTCGTGAATTCCATGAGCGACTTGTTTCACAAAAATGTGCCGTTGGCGTTCATCAAGCGTGTCTTCAAAGTGATGAATGAGTGCTCGCAGCACACGTTTCAGGTGCTGACCAAGCGGCCGGAGATTGCTGCGGAATTCGCGCCGCATCTTGAATGGACGCCGAATATCTGGATCGGGACGAGCGTGGAGAACATGCTGGTGAGTCATCGCGTGCGCGATCTGGTGCGGATCAAAGCGCAGGTGCGTTTTCTTTCGCTGGAGCCATTACTGGGGCCGCTGCCGAGGTTGGCGCTGACGGACATTCACTGGGTGATTGTGGGCGGAGAGAGCGGGCCGGGCGCGCGGCCGATGGAAGAGCAGTGGGTGAAGCAGATCAGGGATCGATGCGTAATGCAGAGCGTGCCGTTCTTCTTCAAGCAGTGGGGAGGAGTGAATAAGAAGAAGGCGGGGAGGAAACTGCGAGGGGAATACTGGGATGAAATGCCAACAACAACTTGCTTCCGGGAGGATCGCCGTTCTCGAATTGGCACCGCCTGATGACGACGGA
>DASZQE010000415.1:0-6708 GCA_035550175.1 Phycisphaerales bacterium
TGGGGTCTACGCGCAAGACACGACCTTCAAATTGTTGTCCGTTGCAGGAGAATCGAGCGAATGCTCCGATCATGGCATCGCGCGCGGAAAAGGCTTTCACAATCTGTTCGTCCGGCCATGCGTTCACTTCGCGCAACTTGCGAATCACGGCGACCATGACGTGCAGGCGATCTGTTCGTGCGCCGGCCTGATCGAGACTGATCGCAGTTGCGGCGAGATCGGCGGGCCAATCGCGCTGATGCACGTTGATTCCAATTCCAATGTGCGATGCTTTTTCGTTTTGCTCGATCAGAATGCCGGCGACTTTTCTTCCCTTCAAAAGCACATCATTTGGCCACTTGATTTGAGCCTCACTCTCATTTTGAAAGAGGGATGCAATCGCAAGGGCGACAGCGACGGCGGATGCAATTGCAAGACGTTCAGGTTTCGCAGGCGGGGAGACACATGTCATGGCCACACCAGCGTCGGCGGTATCCGACCACGTGCGTCCCAGGCGGCCCCTCCCTGCGGTTTGTCGGCAAGCCACGACCACGTCGCCGATGTTTGCCCCCATTCTTCTCGCTGCATCCTGAGTGGAATCGGTCTCGCGGAGAACGATCGCACGGCCACCGTTGTTAGACGTTTCGATCACTGTCTGCAGCTCATCCGCCCACGCATCAAGCGCTTCTCGCTCGCCCATTACGAGATGTCCAATCCGACATCAAGACATTTTGCGGAATGCGTCAATGCGCCGACGGAAATGCGATCGACGCCGGTTTCGGCAATCGCACGGACCGTTTCCAGACGAACTCCACCCGAGGCTTCAAGCTGGATATTTGGTGACAGGCGATTGCGCATTTCGACCGCAGAGCGAAGTTGATTGATATCCATGTTGTCGAGCAAAACGATGTCCACGAGTCCGGGGCGCATGCCAAGCACACCTTCCAACTGGCTTAAGCGGTCAACTTCGACTTGGACAAACTGCAAATCGTTCGCGGTGCGGGCGCGGTCAATTGCATCTTCAAGGAAACGGCTCAATTCGGCGTCGCGCACGCCGGCGAGGTGATTGTCCTTGTAGAGCGCAGCATCAAAGAGACCGATGCGGTGCATCCACCCGCCGCCGCATCGCACAGCGTATTTTTCGAGCACGCGCATGCCGGGCGTGGTTTTCCGAGTGTCGCAAATTTTCGCCTTGGTTCCGGTCACGGCATGCGCGAATTTTCGCGTCAGCGTGGCGACGCCGCTGAGCCTGCCGACGATGTTGAGAAGGGTTCGCTCGACACGGAACATTTCCGTCATGGGTCCGTTCAGGCGGCCGAGGACGCAGCCTTCCTGACATGGCGATCCGTCGGCGGATTCAACATTCCACGCCGTGGACGTGCAGTTTGCGAGTTGCAGGACCGTGGGCACAAGCGCCAATCCGGCAATGATGCCGTCCTCGCGCGAAATCAGATCGCCCTGCACGCTTTCATCCGCATTCCGCAGGCTGAGGGTCGTGATGTCGCCTGCGTCAGCGAGATCTTCATCAAGCGCCAGTTGAAGCACACGTTCAATTTCGCCGTGCTGATTAAGAACCGGCAACAGGTCGGCGAGTGAGATTGAATTCGGATCGATCATCGGCAAACAGTGTAGGCGAACGCCGGGAGCGCACCTTCAACGTGATTGCCTGAAAAACACTGGCGGAACAATGGCCGCGGTCACTCATCGGCCGGTGCCACTGGAACCGCAGGGTGAACGTTTATTTGATGAATCGTATGATCATCGGGTATCGGAAATATTCACGATTTCCCGCTGCGATCGCGCCACGAATCATGGCAATAGCGATCACGATCTGCCAGATGACGGTCACGATGGAAAGCAACCCAAAGCTGGCGAGCACAGCGGGCACTGTGGCTGCATAGACAATCAGTGCGGTGATCATGAGGTTGGTGGTTTCGCGTCCGTGGTCATCTGCAAAGGCAGATTTATCCTTGCGGATCATCCAGAGGACAAGCGGTGCGATGAACGCGCCGGGAATGATGAACGTGCCGAACAACGCGAGATTCATGAAGATCGCGAAGGTCTTGTCGGTGTCGGACACATCGGATGCTCGCAAACGGCCGCTGCTGGCCAAGTTCATGGGGACATGCACCGGACCGACCGCAGGTCTTGCGGGGGCATCGGCGAAGGCGTCCATCATTTGAACATTGGGTACAGCCGTCACGGTCATCTCCATACCCGCCCTTATCCCTTCATAAGGCAGCGGGCATTGCGGATTTCACAAAATCCCGCGCTTGGAGAACAAATCATACTTCAAGCGTGAGATTCTGACGGCAATTGTGCGTGAAATTCGATGAGGTTCAGCGCGCAAACACAAAGATCACATCAGGTTGCTGCGGATTCTTCCTCGTTTTCCAGGGCAGCGGGCTCGGGTTCCTCCGGGGCGGCATCTGGCTTCACCTTGCGGCCGTCTTCTTCCCACAGCTCAGGGTAGAAACGGTGGGCAAGGCGTCCGATAATCAGGTGAAGGTCCTTATGCAGATAGGCATCAAGCTTCACTGAGCGGCCATCCACGTGCTCGAGTGTTGCAATGGATTTCGCCATCCACCGGGACATGTCGATGTCCTTGATCTGGTCAGCGGTCCACTCCTCGGCCGGGTGATTCTTCTCCGCGGGCAGGTGAACGGTTCCCGTTTCATCAATGCGATAGACCATTCGTTTTTGCTTGACGTACATCCACCAGATGAACGGAGCGCAGGGAAGCATTGAGATGAAGGCGAGTTGCGTCCACTGGTCGAACGCCGCAGGCTTGCTTGGAACGGAGCCGTTTTGTGCGACCTGATTGAACTCGGCGCGCAACGATTGCAAACGCTTGATTTCATCAGGAGACAGGACGGACGATCCGCCGGTCGATGATTTACCTTTTTCCTCGAGCGCATCGAGTTCGGATTTCGTGGTGACGTATTCGTCATATGCTTTCTGCTGCCTGGGGATCTTCACGA
Organism: Phycisphaerales bacterium; assembly: GCA_035550175.1. Taxonomy (GTDB): domain Bacteria; phylum Planctomycetota; class Phycisphaerae; order Phycisphaerales; family SM1A02; genus DASZQE01. Next base: position 2,961 of record DASZQE010000415.1, read on the forward strand.
AGTAGTCATACAGACCCCACACCCCGAACACGACGCATGCGATGGTCATGCCGATCATTCGCACTTTGAATGAAGTCGTCAGCGAAGTGACCACTGTTCGTGACGATTTCGCTTCGTCTGCTGAACTGCTCGTATCTGTAGTGCTGCTCATAGGGGTCTCGGATTCAAGTCGTCAGGAAAAATGAGTTCACGTGAGGTCAGTGATGAACGTTCGCGCCTGGCACAGCAAGAAACTGCGGATGAAGAGAGTAGCCGCAGAGCCATGCAGAGTCAGCCCATGATTCTCACATCGTCCAACCGGGCATGCTGCCGTGGGCCTTCCCGCAAAAAAGCACAAGTGAAGGCATGTTGCGAGGAATTCAGCAGTCAGGTGGAGGATTGGCTATGGTATTTTTGGAATCGCTAAGCTGTGGACTTTCCATTATTTGCGATGTTTCCATGAATTTGTGAGGAATTCACTGGAACATAAGTTTGTGAATGCTAATCTTCGAATGTTGTTGTGCCGTTGACTTGAAATTGGAATATCGGGCACTTCAACGGGTCTCCTGTGTGCGCGGGGGTTCAGACTGTTTGAGGGTTATTTGACGGAGAGTCTGCCATGTTGAGGGCTTCAGAATCTCGAATCCGAGGACAGTTCATCAAGATTTTTTCGATCCCGCTGGCGTTGTTTGCGTGCGGCATGTTCTCCGGGTGTGCCGACCATGCGCAAGGAGGGATGGCGCTCGGTGCGGGGTTTGGAGCGATGCTCGGCGCGATTGCGGGCAATCAGTCAGGTCGAGCAGCGGAAGGCGCGGGGATCGGGGCCGGCGTGGGCGCGGTGACGGGTTACATCATCGGCAATGAGCAGGACAAAGCGGAAGCCCGGTACTCCCAGCCGCGACGTCCCTCGTATCAGCGCTATCACGGTTCGTACAACCCGAATTGCGATTATTGATTTGCATTCACGTTTCGCTGCGATGAGGCTGCATCGCTCCACATGCCGAGCATTTTCCGACGGGCTTCGCGCTCTGTTTGTGAATAACGAAGCAGCAAGGAATGGGGCCAGCGCTCATCAACACTGCACAATCCGCCAGCAAGGAGCGCTTCGGCCAAGTCCGTTCCGTCAAGCGTTTCAACATGCGCGAGCACGTGTCCGAGTTCATCGCGGACTCTCGATGGTTCGAGCGAAAGTCGGACGGAAGCGTTTGTGAGCATGATGCGCGTGAATTCACACGCCTGCCTGTGGAGGGACTCGGAATTCTGCGCGCGTGTATTCGGGGCCTTCACACCGAGCAAGCGGACTCGAGTCACGGGATTGCCGGCTTGAACGTCGCGCACGTCCACGTCGATGATGTCGCCATCCACGATGCTTGAAACGCGCACGATCAAGCCGTGGTAGTGCGCGAAGTCCGATTCGCGCCGAACGAGCAACAGTCCAAACTGGTCAGCGAGGAGCATCGCCAATCCCGCCATAAGCGCGAGGAGCCACCAGGAGGATCGCCGGTATCGCAATTGGATTCTTGACCATGCCATGACCAGCCTCGAATGCCCGCCGGAATCCATTCACTCGCGCTGAGGGTCAGAGCTCCCGTCCGCCCGTTTCCAGTTCACCCTCGAGGTTTTCAAGATCAGCTTCCAAATCTTCGCCGTCCGCATCGTCCGTCACCGCAGCATGCTCCTGATGAGCTTTTTCGCATGCCTGCATCAACGCGATATGGAGATTTTCGTGTTCGGGCAGGCAATCAAGACGATCGAGGATTGCATCAATTCTGCGAACGATCGGCAGTGTCGGATCAATCGCTTCAACGGCGGTGTCGCCGAGCTCACACAGCGCGTTGACGATCCAATCCACGGGCGGCGCGATGGTCATGTCATGGCCTTTTGCGGGTTTCAGGCGGACGCGGATTGTTGCGCCGGGGCTCAACGCGACGATCGGCGAGAGCTTCAATTGCGTCAGCGGCTCGCGGCACAGCACGACGAGTGGGATTTCTCGCGTCAGCGCCAGAAGGCGGAGTCGCCGGGCGTCCGAGCCGACCATCGGCGGCTGCACGACGACGATTCCGGGTTCGACCTTCATTTCCTCAGTGACTGGCTCGCGCTGAATTCGCGGTTTGCCGACATCAATCGCCTGCTGGAATCGCTGCCGTCGTGCTTCCTGCAAGGGCATCACGATCCGGGCCATGCGTTCAAAATCGCCAACCTGCCGGGCCATGTAGAGCGCTTTGACCGCGAGACGTTCCGCCTCAAAGTACTTGGTGAGCATCAAGGCCTCGGAGGCCTGCTCCATCAAGGTGTCGATCTGCCTTTGTTTGGTTTCGCTCGCCATATGAGTCGATTGCACCCTTCCTCACGCTTCGGTCCGGACTGCTTCGTCAAGGTCGCACAACACGCTGCGCCATTCCTGAACGACCCCCGGCATTTCGTACAGCAATTCATCCGCGAGCGCCGAAGTGTCATTCGATTCTATCGTGCTCCGCAGCGTTTCCAAATGCATGCGAAGGCGATCCACCGCGCCGCTGACCGCACCATCGAGCTGAATCATGCCCGCGCTTGCGCCCAGCTCGATCCCTCGCTGCACGGTCTGCCAGACTTCGATTGCTTCACCAAGCTGGGACATGGCGTCAGCGATCTTTCCCGCCTGTAAGTCTCCGGCCGCTGCGCGCTGAATGCGATCGGCGCGTTCCAGTTCACCAGCAGCCTGCTGCAGCACCTGCCGCATTAGGTCACGGGGATCCTGCGTGCGGATGGACAATTCCTCAACGGAGGAAGCGACGGAGGCAAGATCCCGGGCGGCACCGCTCCACGCCTGGCCATCAAGTCGAACCTCGACGATCCATCGTCCCTTTTTCTCGGCGGCCTGACGCGCGAGCTCCACGATTTCAGCTGGGGTTCCGTGCTGATTCGCCACAACCTGATCATCTACAAGTATGCGCATGTACATATCCTCGTGTCGTCGTGCTCCACGATTATCGGCCGATTCGCGGGACGACTCAACCGCAACAGGAATGAAAGCTGAATTAGTGAGCAAAGGCGCTGGTTGCTTCATCAGCAAGCACTTGCGTGCCGAAGCTCATTCGAATTGCGCCGGTCGGGACGAGCTCAATGACCACGGGGGTGCCCGCCGCCATCAGCATGAGTCCCTGATCCGGATGGTCGGCATCCTTCATGAGCGAAGTCACCAGTGCCACAAGCGTCGGAAAATCCGCAGGTTCAAAAAGCAGAGGGTCGCGCGTATTGAGCTCGACCGTTGCTGCGGCGTCCATTTCCTGCCAGTGTTCGTTTCCAGCCATGCTGAACGCAACAGTGTCAAACACCTTCCGCCACTTGGTGACGGGCATTGCCAGCACCTGGGAGAGATTGAGATTGTGAATGACGCGGTCAACGGCTCCGCCAAGCTTGTCCTTGGGCATGGGGACGATCTTGGCGCCGGAGAAGGGGTCGATTGCGGCTGCATCTGGACACGTGAGGTGATAATGCACCACGCCATCCGCGTCTTGCATCTCCAGGAAAATGCGCTGATCGTCGTCCTGGACCTCCTCCACGCCGAACTCTTCCAGGAGATCCTGCACCTCTTGGTTCCCAACAAACTCCACAGTGACTCTCCGAAGGTCGCTGACGAAACGCATTCCAAACCGGCGGAACCGCGTCCGCCCATATAGCGGGGCAGTGTATCACGCCGACTGATATTGCAACCCCCCATGCCATGATCGGAAGGATGGCATGCACCCGCTCGAAGTTTTGAATCGCTCTCTATAATCGGGTCATCGTC
>DASZQE010000416.1:0-2261 GCA_035550175.1 Phycisphaerales bacterium
AGGTGGACACCGCCTCGTCGAGATGCGGCTCAAGACCGTTTCCGCCGGTCAGTACGACGTGCTGTGGCGGGTGACCGCGGAACGTGACGCCGTAGTAACGATGACTCAGCACGATTTCACGCACGAGGTCACCCATCAACGGACGAACAGCCTCGTAGACGGCGCGATCCGTGGAAAGGTCGGTGAGCGGACAGGTGTCGGGGCTGCCGACTTTTTCGACAATGCGTGCGGAGCGCAATTCGGTTGCGGCGTTGAGATCAATGCGAAGATGCTCCGCAACGGCCTGGTCGAGATGCTGGCCGCCGATGTTCACTGTTTTGCAGAATGCGATCTGATCGCCGCGCAGAATCAGAATGTTTGAGCTGGTGACGCCGATATCGAGGATGGTGCGAACGACTGCGCGATCCGATTCGCGACGGTACTGCCGGCTGAATCCCCGGGCGATGGCGGTGAAGCCGGCGTCGATCGCCACGGGTCGCAAGCCGGCTTCGATGAGCGGTTCAACGCATGCATTGATGGCTTTATGAGAGACTGCGAGAATGAGCAATTCCTCGCGCTGCTCACCGCCTTGAAGCGATGCGCCGGTGCGAATGAAATCGCATTGCATGGCCTCACGGGGAAGATCGAATCGCTGAGAGGCTTCCCAGGAAATGGACTGACGAAGCTCATCGTCGGGCATTTTGGGGAGTCGAATGGATTGAACACGAAGCTCGGTGCGCGGCAGGCTGACGATGCAACGAGAGCCGGAAAAATCGCCTGACAGGAAGGCGGCCTTGATTTCCTGCGTGAGCGAGGCGGGAGTCTTGAGCGAAGCGGGGTTATCGATGCGTGCTGCGCCGATCAACTGCAGCGTGCCGTTGTTATTGCGCAGCTGAAGCAAGCGGATAGCTGTGGCGCCGAAATCCACGCCGATGACGCCGGTGTTGGATGAAAAACGACCTTTAAACACGGAGCCTCCACGAACATGTCGGCAGATCGCAGGCGGCCCTGAAGGCGAGACCAGATTGTTAAAGTTCCTGGACGGTCAGTTTGCCGGTAAATGCGGCAATGGTGATTCGATAACTGACGTTGGCGGAACTGACAACGATGGACCCGCCGAGACCGGGCAGGTTCCCGCTGCGAACCGTTCCGCCGATCGTGTCATATTGAATGTCGCGTCCGCCGCCATCGATATCGACCGAGGAGATGACCACGCCGTCAAAGCGATTGTCATCGGTGATGTTCACAATGTAATTTCCATCAACGCCGCCGCCTGCAAGCGGATCGCGGATGTAATCCGCAGATCCATCGTCAAAGGGCGCGCTGAGCTGGCCTTCGGTGATGCGGGTGATGCAATACCCGTGGGCGTTGCCGTTGCCGTCGGCGTCGAAGAAGTGAACCCGGCGGAATTCCTGGTGCGAGAGCGCATCGGACTGCGCGAAACTGAGATCGCCGATAATCATTCGAACGACGGTCTGAGCGGACATGATGTCCTGGCCGACGAGGTTGGGAATGAGCAGGGTGGCCGCAAGCCCAAGCAAGGCGATGACGATCAGCATTTCAACAAGCGTGTAGCTTGTTCGGCGACCCTTGAGCGACCTGGTGCGATTCATGTACACACTCCCTCACGCCTCACAGATCAATTCTTCTTGTCATTCGCAGCATTCATGGCGCTGAAGTTGGTGACTTCAACCTTGTACGTTCCGCCCTGGATGGACTGCTTGAGCGATTCCATAGAAGCCTTGATGCCGCGGAGTTCATCCACAATTTTCTGCCGTTGGTCGGCAGCGTTGGGAATCGAAGGCGCGAGCGCCGGATCAGCGGGGCCGGCCGTAGCCTTGCCGGCGAAAATGGGGCGGTCGGAAAGCTGCGTCCAGAGCACGCCGGCCATCAGAATCGCATTGAGGGTGAGCAAACCGTTGAGAAGCGCGTGACGACGCATGTCCGTATCCTTTCGCCAGAGACGACTGCCTGCCGGGATGGCTGATGTTGAGTTGATCGGCTGGATTGCTGACACGATTCAGCGACGAAGCCAGCAAAGAGTTATTGGACAGTCAAGAAGCCAAGGCAAACGACCCTGGGCGGAAAAAAGACGCCGACGCGTTTCCGCGCCGGCGTCTTTAGATCGAAGATTCAAGCATCAGACGAATCAGTTGTTGGCATCGTCATCTTCATCAAACTCCGCGCCGTTCTTGTTGACGGCGGTGAGCTTGCTGTCGGGATCGCTGATGCCTGTGGACGACCAGACCCAACCGACGTCAGCAGCCGCAGCGGCAGCGATA
>DASZQE010000417.1:0-7081 GCA_035550175.1 Phycisphaerales bacterium
GTTACGCGGGCAGGGACATGTTATGCGTTCGGCACCACCAGAGGAGGATGTAGATGGCCCAGAGTCGAGACCAGTAAATGCCGGGGGCACCGGCATCGAATGCAGCCCAGAGATCGGCGACGGCGGAGGGGTTGAGGCCGACGGTTCGGCAGAGAGATTCATCGAGAAGCGTGGCGCGGACCTGATCGCGGAGCTGGGCGCGGCACCAGACTTCAAGCGGGAGGACGAAGCCTGATTTGGGACGATCGAAGATGGCGGGATCGAGATCGCGGAGACAGGTTTCGCGGAGGATTTGCTTGCGGCCGAGGGGGTAGAAACGTTGTTGGGGCGGAAGCGAAGCGGCGCGGGCGATGACTTCATGATCGAGAAGAGGGACGCGGGCTTCGAGCGCGACGGCCATGGAGGAGGAATCGGTATCGCGGAGGAGACGCTGGGTGATGAAGTTGGAGAGTTCAAGGGTGGAGATGGCGTGGAGGAGCGGTGAGTGGGCGACGAGTTTTTCAAGGGCGGCGTGATATGCGGAAGGCAAGCCGTGGTTGATCGAAGAGGTCGGGAGGTCGCGCGCGAGCTGGGATTGGAATCTGGAGGTGAAGAGGCTGTAGGAGACCTGATAAAGGTTGACGAGATCGGCGGCGGATTCGAAGAGATCATGCAGTTTGCCCCAACGTGTCTGTGGAGGAATGGCTGCACGATTCGGGGCTTTGAAAGCCATGATGGGACGAGCGAGTGCGCGACGGAGCGAGCGAGGAAGCGGCGCAAGGAAGCGGCCGAGGCCACGGGCCTTGGGGATATCAACGAAGGATTTGTAGCCTGCGAAAAGTTCATCGCCGCCGGTGCCGGCGAGGGCGACGGTGAGGCCGGCTTCACGAACTGCGCGGGAAACGAAGTAGGTGTTGATGGCGTCAAAGGTTGGCTGGTCGATGGAATTGAGGGCATCAGGAAGCTGAGAGGCGAAAAGCGATTGTGTGAGGCGAAGCTCGGTGTGATGCGTGCCGAGTTGATCGGCGACAGCGCGAGCGTAGCGGGATTCATCGAAATCGGATTCATCGAAACTGATGTTGAAGGTTTTGATTGGCGAGGAGGAGGCGCGGACTGCGAGTGCGGCGACGGCGGATGAATCAACGCCGCCGGAGAGAAAGATGCCGAGTGGGACATCGGAGATGAGACGGAGCCTGACGGAGGCAAGGAGTTCGTCTTCGAGCTGTTTGGCGGTGCCAGTTTCGGAGGCTTCCGGGATTGACCAGTAGGTGTGCGGCTCTGAAGCGCGGCCCTTGAGGGAGACGGACAAGGTGGAGCCGGCGGGGAGGAGGTTGACGTTTTCGACGATGGATTGGTCGCCGGCGACGAAGCCGTTCCACAGGAAGGAGCGAATGGCGGCGGGATTGAGATGTCGCGGGATGAGATTGGAGGCGAGGAGAGCGCGGACCTCGGAAGCGAAGAGGAAGGTGGTTTTGCCGGACGAGTGCGTGACCGTGGCGTAGTAGAGGGGTTTGATGCCGACGCGATCCCGAGCGATGAACGCGAAACTGTTTTTTCTGTCCCAGATGACAAAGGTGAACATTCCGCGGAGTCGAGAGACGCATTGAGGCCCCCATGCGGCGTAGGCCTTGAGGAGGACTTCGGTATCGGATTTGGAATGAAACGTGTGGCCGAGCTTTTCGAGTTCGGGCTTGATGTCGAGATAGTTGTAGATTTCGCCGTTGAAAACGATGACGTTGCCGGTAGCGGGATCGTGCATGGGCTGCGCGCCATCGGGAGAGAGGTCGATGATGGCGAGGCGGCGATGGGCGAGGAGCGCGCCGTGATCTGATTGATTGGGATCGGCAAGTGAGCACCATGTTCCATCACCATCCGGACCGCGATGAGCGATGGCGGCGCTCATTGCAGGGACAGCGTTAAGGACGGCAGGCGAGATGTAGCCGACAGCGCCGGCGATGCCGCACATGAATCAGTTTCCCCTCGCGGACAAGTGATGAGTGAGCAGATCGAAGAGCTTGCGGGCTTCGACGGCAGTGTTGTGACGTTCAAGGACGAGCTTGCGGCCGTTGTTGCCAAAGGTGTTGAGCTGGTCAGCGGATGCTGCGAGCGCGGCGGACATGGCTGACACAAGAAGATCAATGTTGCCTGCGGGCACGAGCCAACCGGTTTGATTGGGGATGACGAGTTCGGGAATGGCGGCGACGGTTGAGGCGATGACGGGACGGGCGAGGGCGAGAGATTCCATGATGACGACGGGAAGGCCTTCGGCGAAGCTGGGTTGCACGAGCGTGCGACAGGCGAGGAGGAGCTTGCGGATTTCGAGTTCATCGATCCAGCCGGTGACGCGAACGCGATCGGCGAGATTCAATTCGGAGATGTATTGATCGACGATGGGGCGGAGTTCGCCATCGCCGGCGAGGATGAGTTCGAAGGGAATATTGAGAGATTTGAGTTTGGCGGCGGCGCGAAGGAGCGTGAGCTGACCTTTCTGGGCATTGAGGCGACCGATGGAGAGGAGTGTTGTTGAGGACGGGTTGATGGGTGTGGCGGCGGAGAAGAAGGATTCGCCAACGGTGCAGTGAATGACGTGAATTTTGGACCAGCAGGCGGGCTCGACCCAGCGTTGGAGCTGGGCGGCGCAGAAGTCGGAGATGGCGATGGTGAAGAGGGAATCCTGCACTTTTTGAGCGAGGGAAAAGCCGCGAGGGGAATCGAATTCATCGGGGCCGTGGACAGTGAGGGAGTAGGTGAGTTCGCCTTTGGACATGAGGTGTGCGAGGCGGGCGACGGCGGCGGCGTTGGTGCCGAAGTGAACGTGAACGTGCGTGATTTTGTGCGCACGGAGGTGCTGGAGGATGAGCGCGGCCTCGGCGAAATAGGCGACGTGGCGAATGAGACCGCGATCGCTGGCACGGCTCATTTTCAGAGTTGCGAGGAAGGCGAGGACGCAGCGGATGGGGTGGCGGAGCTTGGCGATGATGAGGGCGAAGAGGAAAGCGAAAGCGGAATGACGGAGGCAGTACCAGGTTTTGGATTGCTCGGGGCGGTCGGATTCGTCAGCGATTGCACCGGCGGGATGGCGGATGGAGAGGCGGAGGATTTCGCAGCCGAGGGATTCGAGGGCGAGGATTTCGCGGCGGATGAAGGTGTGGCTGACCTTGGGGTACTCGGTTGTGAGATACGCGATGCGGAGTTTGGGCGCAGAAGATGTGCGCGCCGCGGACGCGGATTGCGGAAGGTGTGCGGAGGATGGAGGGAACGTGGCGGTCACGAAGATTTGGTGTGAAGCGAGGTAATGGGTGAAGAGTGGGATTTGTATTCGAGGATTTTTGCGCGGCGGTGAAAGAAGCGGTTGAAGGCGCAGCGGAGGATGCCGAGGAATTGCGGGAACTTGCCGACGACGCAGAAGCGAGAGTAGAGAGCGGCGGTGGCGGAGGAATCGCCTTGCGAGATACGCCATTTGCGGATGCGGAGGTAAAGGAACGGGTAGAAGAGGAGGAGCAGCAGCGTGAGGCCGAAGGTGAAAAAAGCGGGGACAATGGCGAGGAGCGGAAGGATGAGCGCGGCGAAGAGGATGGAGCGGAGTTCACGGGCGCGGAAATGATCGGGAGATTTTCCGTGACGGAACCAGCCTTCGGCGTAGGCGTAGCCTGCGCGGATGTTGCGTTTCCACCATTGGGAGAAGGAGGTCATGGCGGCATCGTGGAGCGTCATATCGGCATCAATGCGGAGAATCGTGAATCCGAGGGCGCGGAGACGGAGACAGAGTTCGGGTTCTTCCCCGGCGATGAGGTCATCGGCGTAGCCGTGCGCCTGTTGAAGCGCGGAGACACGGAAGAGGGCATCGCCACCGCATTCGGTTGCGGGGCCGACGGGCGTGTTCCATTCGATGTCGCAGAGAGTGTTGTAGATAGAGACCTGGGGGAAACGCTCACGCCGGCGACCGCAGACGCAGGCGAGCGTGGAGTCGGTGCTGAGAGGCTGAAGGGCGGCGTCGAGAAAGCCTGCGAAGAGTTCGCAGTCGCCGTCAATCATCTGAACGAATTCGAGATCGGGATGGAGTTCGAGGAGTCGCGCGAAGCCGGCGTTACGAGCGCGGGCAGCGGTGAAAGGCGTGGAGAGATCGAGTTCGACGACTTCAGCATTGAGGGAGCGGGCGAGATCAACGCTGCCATCGGTGGAACCGGAATCGACGTAGACGATCGCGGAGACCTGATTGTGCAGGGACTCGAGACAGCGCTGAAGGCGTTTGCCTTCATTGCGGCCGATGGCGACGACGCCGACGGAGTTGTGGGAGGTGAGCGTCATGCGACGGTTTCGAGAGCTGAGGGAACCCAATGAGGTTGGGTCTGGAGCGCGACGGCGCGGAAGTCGTGAACATTGATGGGGCAGCCGAGGTAACGGGAGAGAATGGCGAGGTCTTCGTTGAAGAGGCTGGTGAGGCGATCACGATTGGCGGGAGTGAGAACAGGACGGTTTTTCATGGACCAGAAGGATTTGACCCAATCGCGAATGCTGCGCGGAATGAGGGTGCGGCGGAGAGCGGCCATGCCGGGAAGGTTGGTGAGGGCATCGCGCCAAGCGGATTTACGGAGGCGCTCGGCGGAGGCGTTCTGGCGTTGGAGGTCGGCGTTCCAATGCGGGCTGTCTGCATAGCCGATGAAGCGGCAGACACGTTCGAGCTCGAATTGAGGGCGTTCAGAGAGAGATTCAAAGAAGACGGGGAGAATGGAATCGGAGCCGAAGGCTTCGAGAAAGGGTTGGATTTGTTTGGCGTAGCAACTGTAGTGGATGAGCTCGGGATGCGAATCAATGGCGGTGTTGATGGGTTCGGAAATGACTTGCTGAGTCCACTCGTGGATGTAGTGCGAGATGAGGCGGTCGATGGGATCACGCATGATGTAGATGCATTTTGGAGCCAAAGGAAAATGTTTCTGCATGCGTGCGATGGTATGGGGCCAGGTGGGGAGCTTGGTGTAGTGGGTGCTGGACTCGCCGCAGAGTGAAGATGATGGCGCGGCGGCGAAAAGGGATGTGTACCAATTGATGCCGAGGGCGTACTGGGAATCATCGCTGAAGAAATTTGGTTCCTTGGGGCGCGACATGAAGATGCCGGGCTGCGCGGCGAGCTGCTCATGGAGGGTGGAGGTGGCCGCTTTCATGGCGCCGATGATGATGAAATCGGGAAGGCGGTTCATCTTGCGCCCCCGCTCACCCCACTCCCCCCACTGCCCACAGGCTCCGAAACTGGCCTTCTGTTGTGCGGCGATGATGGTGAGATGCTTGGCTTTGTCGATGTGGTCGGGACGGAATGATGACGCATGGGCGAGAGGAAGTTGGTCCAGTTGTCGAAGCCTTCGCGTTTGCAGGTGGAGGGCGCGAGTCGTGTCAAAAGCTCGCGGGGCCAGGAGATGCATCGTCCGGCGAGCCAGCAGAGGTTGGTGAGCAGCACACCGAAGATGCCGCCATAAAACTTGGCGAAGTAGCGCGTGCGAGCTTCGTAGTAGTAACGAGGAATACGGGCGCGAGACTTGATGGCGGATTTGACGGAGGAGCTTCCACCACGAAGGTGAATGACGCGGGCTGAAGGCTGATGGAGGACAATCCAACCAGCGCGGTGAGCGCGACGGCAATAGTCGATGTCCTCGAAGTACATAAAGTAGCCTTCATCCATCAGGCCGATCTGATCGATGACTTCTCTGCGAATCAGGACGCATGCGAAGCTGACCCATTGGGATTGAGAGAGGGAATCGGGAATGGGACGAGCGACAATGAAGCGATTGAAGAGACGATCGAGGAGGCTGATGCCGGCGGCTTCGAGGAATTCGCCGACGGGATTGCGGTTGGTGAAGGCGGAGATCTGCGCGTCGCCGTCGGGCCATTGGAGGCGCGGGCCGATGAGACCGGCGCGCGGGTTTTCGTTGAGCGTGTTGAGGAGGCATTGCAGCGCGCCGGGAGTGACGCGAGCATCACTATTGAGAAGGAGGTAGGCGCGGGACTGCACGGTGGTGAAGCCGATGTTGTTGCCAGCGGAGAAGCCGCCGTTGACGGGTGACTTGACGAGGGTGACCCAGGACCAGTTTTCGCGCGCGATGAGCGATTCGAGTTCCTCGGCGGAGCCGTCGCAGGAGCAGTTGTCTGCGAGGACCGCGCACCATGAAGGATTGCGAGCCATATCCGGCGCAAGCGAACGGAGGCAGTCGGCGGTGAGCGCTGCCTGGCGATAATTGATGATGACGACGCAGAGGTCTTTCATCGTGCGGGGGCCAGTGGTGCCATGTGAATGCAGTGATAAAGGTGATTGATGCGTTTGCTCATCGTGTTCTCAAACGTGTGACGTGAGGCGAAGGCGACGGCTTCGCGCGAAGCGGCGGCGACGGCGGCGCGGTCGGCGTGCAGGCGGGCGATGACGTGAGCGATTTTAATGGGCGAATCCATGGTGGAGGTCCATCCAATATCGGCCATAGAGCAGATGCCGGTGAAGGCTTCGTTGTCGTAGCCAACGATGGGCACACCGCAGGAAAGGGTTTCAAGGTAGGTGCAGGAAGGATCGCCTTGGCGATGCGGACAGAGGAACAGATCGATTTCATTCGAGATGAAGGGCATGAGCTGGGATTTGAAGTCCAGCACGCCGCGAAAACGGACGGAATCCTGCACATTGAGCTCGGCGACTTTGGCGCGCATGGAAGATTCAAGCAATCCCGCGCCACAAATATCGAGCGTGAAGGGAATAGAGAGGCGACGAATTTCGGCGGCAATCAGCGGAAGATGATCCGCGCCTTTCATGTGATTCAGACGGCCGGAAAACGCGAGTCGCAGGGGTTGATTCTTCGACAGATCAGCAAGGCGGGTTTCGAGCGCTGAGGGCTGAATGAGCATGTCGGAGGAGACGCGAGTATCGAAATAGAGCATGCAGTTGCTGTTGAGCGGCGCGTAGGCGTTGAAGGTCGGCGTGCCGTTGCACTGCACACCGGCTGCGAGTCGAACGGCGGCGACGTTGCGGCGTTCCTGATTGGCGGACCAGAGCGAACGACGGAGACGAAGAAGCTTGTTGCGAGTCTGCGCGCGAATGATCTGCTTGCGGGTATTCAGACTGTATTCA
>DASZQE010000418.1:0-2090 GCA_035550175.1 Phycisphaerales bacterium
CCGCAGTACTCAGCTTCTGCACTTTCACCGGATGTGGCGTGTACCGCCCCAATTCCGTGATGATGAACGTGCGCCCCGTTCCCATCATGCGAATCTTGTCGCCCACGTTCAGTTCGCCGTCGAACACGCGGAAATACACGATCACCCCTCGATAATCGTCGTAATGCGAATCGAAAATCAGCGCCCGCGTCTGCGGAATCTGCGAAGTCCTCGGCCCCGGCAGTCGCTCGCAGATCGCGTCCAGCAATTCTTGAATTCCCTGTCCCGTCTTCGCCGACACCAGCAGACAATCCTCCGCAGGCAGCCCCAGCACCTGCTCGATCTCCATCGCCACGCGGTCCGGGTCCGCCGCCGGCAGGTCAATCTTGTTCACCACAGGAATCAGCTCAAGATTGTTCTCCACCGCCAGGTACGCGTTCGCCACCGTCTGCGCTTCCACTCCTTGCGTCGAGTCCACTACCAGAATCGCACCTTCGCACGCCGTCAGCGCCCGCGAAACTTCGTAGTTGAAATCCACGTGTCCCGGTGTGTCGATGAAGTTGAGCTGATAGTTCTCCCCCTTGTATTCATGATTCACAGTCACCGCCGACGCCTTGATCGTGATTCCGCGCTCCCGCTCCAGGTCCATCGAATCCAGCATCTGCGCGCGGGCCTCACGTTCCGTCACCGCGTGCGTCGCCTGCAAGAGACGATCCGCAAGTGTGCTCTTGCCGTGATCGATGTGGGCGATGATGGAAAAATTACGAATCGGCACGTCACCCTTGTCCTGAAAAACTCAAACCCCTCCGCCCCGACGACCTCGGCGCAGACCCGCCATTCTAGCGTTTCGCCGCTTGCACGCGGTAGTTCTGCATTGCAGCTCGATTTCCCTCGCTCCCGATCGATGATTCACTCACCGCCTTTTCACCACGATCATCGTCTGGTCATCCAGCGCCGGCTGCTCCCCGCGATACTCCTTCGCCGTCTCACGAATCGCTTTCACGATCTCCTCCGCGTTGCCGTCCCGCAATCTCCGGATCGCGTCCTTCACTCTCCCTGAACCCATGATCTCCCCCGCCGCGTTCACAGATTCAAAGATCCCATCCGAAATCACCGCCAAAACATCTCCGCGCTTCATCTCAAACCGCACCGGTTCATCGCTCGGCAAATCCTCCAGCACGCCCAGCGGTACCGTGTCCGCATCGCGCTCCTCGAACTCATCTTTGACTGCGTCATATCGCAGAATCGGCGCCTGCCCCGCGCTCAGGCTCACCACCACGCCGCTCGCATCATCCAGCCACGCCAGCCACGCCGTCACGAATCGCCCCGGCGGAAGATCCTCGCACACTTGCCGGTTGATCTGTCTGCACATCGCCTGCACTTCCACTCCCAGCCGCACCGCCATCCGCAGCATCGACCGCACTTGCGTCACGCTCAGCGCCGGGCCAACGCCATGCCCCGTCGCATCCGCCATCAGCAGCATCGCTTCTTTCACCACCCCTCCAGATTTGCTCACGAGAATTTTGCCTGCACCGTCTCGCGTAAAGCCCACCAAGTCATACGCGTCCCCGCCCGCTTCCTCCGCAGGTTCCGCCCACGCCGCAAGATCGAATCCCGTCAGCTTCGGCATCCGCTTCGGAAAGCTGCTCTGCTGAATTTGCCGCGCCAGCTCCAGATCGCGCGCTAATCGTTGTTTCTCAATCGATTCAGCAATTAACCGCCCCCGCTTCAGCGCAACCGCCGCATGACTCGCCAGTGCCGCCGCCAGCTCTTCATCAGCCTCCAGAAACACGCCCCCTTTCTTGTTCAGCACCTGCGCCACCCCCATCAATTCTCCGTCATGATCCATCATCGGGATCGCCAGAATCGACTTCGTCCGATACCCCGTCTCCTTGTCCACCGCCTGGTTGAACCGTGTATCGCTGTAAGCATCCGGCACGTTGATGATCTTTCGCGTCCGCGCGCATTCACCCGCCAGCCCGACGCTCGTCGGGATCCGAATCGTTTTCACGCCCCCTTCCTCATTCACCCCATGCGCCACCGTGGTCTGCAATTCCTCCAGTACGTGGTCATATTCAAAAACCGTCGCCCGGTCCGCGCCCAGCAGATCC
>DASZQE010000419.1:0-2464 GCA_035550175.1 Phycisphaerales bacterium
TCCAGATTACCGCTCAATATCCGATCCGATGCACCTTTGTCCGCGACGATGCTGGCGACCATCTGATCGACCCGCATGGAGTGCTCCTGCCTCAAACCGATCCGCTCGGCTCGCACACCGATTGCATCGTGCTTGCCTCCCCCCATTTCGCGCGTCCTGCTCGTCCTGGTCAGTTGTGGGAAGGCGCGGACATCGCCGCAGGCATCTCGCTCCTCAAGGTCATCTACAGCAAACCTTGGGCAAAACAAATCCGCGAGATCGATCTCTCCGCCTACAACCGCGACAACTCACTTGCGCTGATCACCGACAAGTCTTCGATGATTCTCTGGGGCGCATCCCCCGGCGACGCAGCCCCCCTTGAAGCCACCACCTCCGAAAAACTCCATCGTCTTGATCTGCTCTTCCAAACCTATCGACGCATCGATGCCAACCTCTCAGGCACGCTCGATATCACGCCGCAGGACGGCGTGTTCAAACTCCCTGATACCACGCCGAATGAGCCGCCCGCGCGTCCCTGAAAGCACATTCGTAACCAGACGTCGCTTGCTCACCCTGCACCAATGCGCATAGCCTTCTCTTCGTGATCCAGCCTTCTTCATCTCTCGTCCTTCCGCGTAACCTCATCTTTGCCGCTTCCGTCTGGCTCATCATCTCGTGGGGCCTCGCGCTCGGTTTCGCCACACCGATTCAACCCTCCTCCGCAACATACACCCCCGGCGTCCGCGTCATGTTTCTCTGTGTGGTCACCGGTTGCCTCATCGCCTGGCCGCTGCTCCGCCTCAGTCAATCGGTCAGTCGCTTCCCCATCGCACAGACCATTCTTGATCTTCTCGTCCTGCTTTCGCTCGCGCAGATCGTCATCTGGCCACTCGGTTTGCTTACGCCCTGGCCGACCGCTCGCACCGCCGCCATCGACCTCACAATAATTTCTTCCACCCTGCTCATCGGCGCGTTCATTGCTGCCGCCATCGCCTCGTCTCATGCAACGACACGAATTCTCGCCATGTCCGCCGCTTGCGCGCTCGCGCTCCTCGGCCCGCTCTGTGCCGTTGTGACGCTTGCGTTTGCCTCTGTCCCCTCCCAATCCACGCTCGAACTCAGCCCCTTCATCCTTATCTATGAACTCGCCGCAGCAGATCCTTCTCCCCCACAGTCGTCGCAGTGGCATTGCGCAATCTTCCTGTCCATTGCCGCGTGTCTCGCCTGGCTCATGCTGCCTTTCGCGCTTCGATCATTTCGCCAGGCAGAATCGAACATCGCTATCCATGACTCCGCTCCATCCGCGTGAATCCTTCCGCGATCGTGTGCAGTTCCAGGAAAAAAGGACCTCCGCATGCACAGAGGTCCCTTCAACCCGGTTTCTTCTCCAGCGCGTTCCACGCGCAATCCAAGAAGGCTTCTATTTCACGGACACGCGCCCCACCCCAGGATCACTGCGGTCAGATCATCAATGTTCACCGTGCCGTCATCATTGATGTCCGCCGCCGCATTGTTTGTCCCCCACCCTAGAATCACTACGGTCAAATCATCAATGTTCACCTGTCCGTCTCCGCCCTTGGGCGAAATATCTGCCGGACATGCAGGCGGAGGGGTGCCGACCACCGTTCCGCTGATTCCCGCGTTGTTGGTCAGCACTGCCGCTGCCGCAGTCAACGCATAGTCCGCCAGATTCGTCGTGCTCAGTGCCGTCGCCGTCCCCTGAAACTTCACTGCTTGCTCAGTTGTGCTTGGCAACGGCCCGCCGAATGGCGGTCCGAAATCCCCGTTTGAATCATTCGCGATGTTCCCCGCGTTGCTTCCCGTGTACCCCGCGCCTCCCCAGCTCAATCGCCAATACACAATCCCGCCGTCGCTCTCCCACGTCAAACTCCCCGCTGCCAGATAGCTCGCCGGAATGAGGTTCGTCATCGGGTAATCCGGCGTCACACCCGGCGATGTCGGGAATCCCGCACTTGTCACCAGCACTCTCGATCCCGCTGCCCCATTGGCAACATTCGTTGTCATGTCAACGATCAAAACCGGATTCGCGCCCGCCGCGTCCCACACCCGCAGTCTCCCGTTGCTCGTCAGGTTCTGACCGGCTGCACGCATTCGCAACTGAATCGCCTGTTTCGATGTGTCCCCATCCACCCCACCGACCACCTGTTCAATCTGAATCAAGTGAAACGTCGCCTGCGCCTGTGAAGCCGCCATCATCGCCGCTGCACCAATCGCCGCATACATCATTCTCTTGAACATGATTCCAATTTCCTTTCTCAAGCCCGCCACAAGACACTGCCCCGCATCAATCCGGGCATTCCGCTCGCAATCTGCGCTCGCTGGGCGTAATTCTTTCCCACTCCTATGTCCGCTGCACTTTCATATCTTGCACCCAATCCGCTGCTCCCGTTCAGCTTTTGCGATTCCCTCACACAGCCTTTCCTATTTCCTCACCCGCCTCGCGTGTATCCTTCCTCACAATGCC
>DASZQE010000420.1:0-3487 GCA_035550175.1 Phycisphaerales bacterium
TTCCCTTGAATGACGTTGGAGCAACCAGAATTCGCAACGCGAAACTCCCGAATTCATCGAGTGAAATTGATGCAGAACGACCGACCTTGAAAGAGCGTACACTTATTGGCACAAAGCATGCTGCACTTCCTTGCGACAACCGCCAGCGATTTTCACATTGATCCTGAGGTGATGAATGCCATCAATTCCTGGGGTCCGTGGGCGGTGCTTGCACTGCTGATTCTGCCGCTTGGTGAAGACCTCATCATCATTCCCGCGGGATTTCTGATCGGCCAGGGACATCTGAGTTTCTGGCCGACGTTTGTCTGTGCGTACATCGGATCGTTCATCTCGGACGGCATCTGGTACGTGGCTGCGTACAAATTCGGAACGCCGCTCCTGCACAAACGCTGGTTCAAGAAAATCGCACATCCGCGGCGGATGCTGCAGGCCAAGCATCAGATTGAAATGAAAGGCGCGTGGCTGATCGTTTCAGCGCGATTCATTCCGGGAAGCCGGACCTCGACGATGATCGTGTCAGGCTTGCTGCACATGCCGTTCTGGAAATTCGCGCTGGCGGAAGGCATCTGCCTGCTCGTGACCGTGTTTCTGCAACTCGGGGCGGGATATCTGATCGCGGATCAGGTGATCGGAAACACGAGCGATCTTGGAAAATTGTTCGCGATCATCGGCATCGTCGTCGTGATCGTGATGGGCGGATTCGTGGTGAACTGGATTTCCGCGCATCGCAAGAGCAACAAGGCTGCTCCGCGCGCGAAGGCTGCATGGCTGAAGCGATTCCGCGTGCCCAAGCCACGAATCAAGAAATTGCAGCCATCCGCAGGCCACGTCGGCGCGGGCAATCACGGAATCGCGATGGAAGCCAAAGGCAGTGAACTCACTGCGAATTCTGAGAAACGAAAAGCAGGCTCAGTCAACTAGCGACTTCTCCAGCGACACATCAATCGCGAGATCGGCGAGATTCTTTTCGGAGCAAGCGTTCGGCTTCCTCCAGCAATGCGGGATCGAGATGCACCGGTTCTCGTTTGCGTTCCGATGATCGGGGACGAGTGGATCTCATCGAGTGATCGTGCGCGAGATGTGAAAGAAACAATTCAGAAGTGAGTGTCGGACAGCGACGCCGGCGCGCTGCGGCGAGAATCTGATGGTCGGATGACACGACGGTGAGCCGGGTCGGCGCGGTGGATTTTTCGATGGCTTCAATGATGAGATCGTCGGCGGAGCGTTTCGGGCCGGAATGAACAATGGAAACAGTGTCCGGGGTTGCGTGTTCGGCGGCGGAATGCGATCGGCGGGAATTGCGGGAGGTTGCCCCCTGACCTGTGCGGGAATGGCGCGGGCCGGAACCGTCGCAGAAGAGCGTGATGTGTTGGTGTTTGTAGCGGGAAACGAGGATGAGGTCGATGAGTTCGGGGATATCGGGACCGGCGATTTCGGGCGGAAGCACGCCGGTAACGTGAAGAATGTTGTTGGCATCGAGAATGATGGGCATGAAATCGTGCAGGAAGGGTACCTTGCGGGGCTTGCTGAGGCGGGAAAAATCGAGTTTAATGCAGGACTCGAAAGGTCAGCACACAGAATCCAGAACCCAGGAGCCAGAAGTTCGGAGCATCTGACGCACGATTGAGCGCGGGTGGAATCCGAGGCCGTTGGTTAGAGCAGGAGATTTCATGGCGATCCGTTTGAAAGCGCGACAGAATGAATCCGTAGGGCAGCTCATGCGCCGCTTCAAGAAGCTGTGCGAGAAGGAAGGGCTGGTGAAGGAAGTCAAGAAGCGCCAGTATTACGAAAAGCCTTCGGAGCGGAAGCGTCGTGACAGCAGGCGGAACATTGCGCGGACGATCAAGCCGGGCGAGATGTCGCGCGGCGGATCGGGGCGTGGATCTTCGGGACCGGGCCGAGGCGGCATGAGCCGGGACGGCGGAGGCAGCAAGCGGCCGAGCAGGGACATGTGATTTCGGGATGAGGGGACATCCGGTCGCGGCGGCAGATGAGATTCATGGAACGAGCGGCTTGACTGGAGCGCGAATTGGCGCAGACCGGCGGGCTGTCGTATGGAATAATGATGGTGTGGGGAGCGTGACCGCTGAGGCAGCGGTCCGCGAAAGCGGGAAGGAAGGATCGAGATTGATGGCGAAAAGCACACTGACACCGGCGCAGAAGAAGTCGCAGGAATTTGCGGTCGAGGCGGCGCGGCTGATGGAAGACCGGAAGTGCGAGGACGTGCGGGTTCTGGATGTGCGAGGGCTGAGCCAGGTGTGCGATTACCTGATCGTGGGATCGGGCACGAGCGACCGGCAGATGCGGTCCATCGCGCACGAGATGAAGGCCTTGGGTCGCGAGCATGACAATGAAGTGTTCCGGACGAACGCGGATGAGGAGCACACGTGGATCGTGGTGGATTTCGTGGAAGTGGTGATTCACCTTTTTGAGCCGAACCAGCGCGGGTATTACGACCTTGAGACGCTGTGGTCGGATGCGAAAGAAGTGAGTTGGAAACGAAACGGCACGACGAAGAAGGCGAGTGCGAAGAAGACGAGCAAGAAAAAGAAGGAGTGAATGTGATGGCAACGCACAGCGGAGCGATGGCGCAAGAACGAGGCGGGCGCGAGCGAACGATGGCGGACCTGGTGTATGTTGGATTCAATTCGCAGGTGGTTGCGCTGGACCGATACACAGGTGAAGAAGTATGGATGTGGAAATGCCCGAAGCGGGGCGGGTTTGTCGCGATTCTGATTGACGGCGATCGGATCATCGCTTCGTGCAACGGGTACACGTACTGCCTTGATCCGCTGTTCGGCCAGGTGGTGTGGAGCAACGAACTGAAGGGCAGAGGCGTGGGGATTCCGAGCGTGGCGAGCGTGAACGGAACATCGAACGCGACGAGCGGCGCATCGGCGGCGGTGGCAGCGCAGAAGCAGCGACAGCAAGCCGCAGCAGCAGCGGCAGTGACGTGAGGAAGAAGGCACTCGGCACTAAGCATTAGGCATTAGGAAAGAAGAGAACAGAACAGGTCAGAGGTCAGACAGGAATTGTAGATATACGAACCTGCGGCAGATCAGTTTGATCGATGCGTGAAGAACATTGGTGTGAGGAAGGGCGACGAGTAAGCGGAAATGAGCTTTGGATTATCGCGCGGGAAGAAGATGGTGACGGAGGGGGTGGGGATGACGCTGGCGGATTTGCCGGCGCTGGAGGAGGGGAAGTTCGACCCGCGGAATTTTTTTGAAAGCTCTGCTGCGACGAGCGGTGAGCATGAGTCGCACAATGTAGACGGGGGATTGGAAATCGAGATCGGATCGGGGAAGGGAACGTTTCTGGTGCAACATGCGCCGAAGCATCCGGAGACGAGTTATTTCGGAATCGAGTGGGCAGCGGAGTTTTACCGATATGCGGCGGATCGGATTCGCAGGCATGGATTGAAGAATGTGAAGTTGCTGCACGGCGACGCGGTGGAGTTCATCAAGTTTCGGGTGATGGATGCGTG
>DASZQE010000421.1:0-5305 GCA_035550175.1 Phycisphaerales bacterium
CACATGCACGCGACCCACGCGAATCCATTCGCCACTCGCTTCAATCCGCCGCTCACAATCACGCAGAACCTCAGCATTCAGCCATCAATTCAATTCGATCCTTGCAGAAACAATGTCTGCACGTGTCATTCGCCAATCTAACACTCTTGACTGTGATTGTGTTCCGCTTGAAGGGAAATGCAGGGCGATCCTTGAGAATCACCACTCGCTCAGCCATGGCCGAGCCGCCCCATCAATTCCTCGCTGACGACCGGACGGACTTCGATTTCGATCGGAAGGGGCGCTTCCACATCTTCTTCGGTCGTGACGTGCAGTTCCTTCAGCTTGCGAGCGCCGGGGAGAAGGTTGCGTTCGAGGCTGCCGACCGCACGGTTGTAGGCGTTGGTTGAATCCGCAAGATTCTTGCCGACGCGCTCGAAGTGCTCCACGAAGGTGGCGAGGCGGTCGTAGAGTTCCTTGCCGGTCTGGGCGATGTGACGGGAATTCGCAGCGACATCTTCCTGCTGCCAGCCGTACGCTGCGGCTTGGAGGAGGGCCATGAGCGTTGTCGGCGTGGCGACCATGACGTGCTTGCTTAATGCTTCGCGCTGAATTTCCGGAAGCACATCGAGCGCAGCACTGAGCGCGGATTCGGGAGAAATGAAGAGCACGACGACCTTGGGGGAGCGCTCGAAAAGATCCCAGTAGCGCTTGTCGGTGAGGCGGTTGACCTGATCCATGACCTGCCGGGCGTGGTGGGCCATGAGGGTTTCGCGGTCGGCATCGGGCTGGAGGGCATCGAGATAGGCATCGAGCGTGACTTTGGCGTCCACGGGGATTGCGCCGCCGCCGGGCAGATGAACGACCATGTCGGGCCGCTGGCTGATGTCGCCTTTCCAGACGGTGATCTGCTCATCGAAATCGCAGTGTCGCTGGAGGCCGGCCATTTCCACGACGTTGCGAAGCTGGACTTCGCCCCATTTGCCGCGTACTTCGGGTCGGCGGAGGGCGGTGACAAGTCGGCCGGTTTCCTGACGGAGTTCGGTATGAGAATTGGCAATGCCCTTGATCTGCTCATCGAGGCGGACGTAGGCGGATTCGCGTTTCTTTTCGAGCTCGATGATGCTGAGGTTCTGCTTGTCGAGCAGTTCCCTGATGGGCTTGACGAGGGCATCGATGGCCTGCTGTTTTTTCTCGACGTCGCCTGAGGCGGCTTTCATGAGTTTCTCGAAGGTCTGCTGGGCGAGTTCGAGGAACTGCTTGTTGTTGTTCCGCAGGGCATCGGAGCCGAGGGCCTTGAAGGTGTCGCTGAGGCGTTTTTCGGCGTCGGCGAGCATCTGCTTCTGCTCTGTGAGCTGGGCTTCGCGGGCGGAGAGTTGCTCGGTCATGCGCTCGCGGGCGAGTTCAGCGGCGTGGCGACGTTCGCGTTCTGCAGCGGAGTCTTTTTTTGCCTGGTCAGCTTCGACGGAAAAAATCTGGGCTTGTTCATCAAGCACACGGGCGCGTTCGCGAGCGCCGGCGATTCGACGGGCCATGGTGCTCCAGACAATCAGCGCACCGATTCCTCCCCCCGCGAGCACGCCGACAATGGCTGCGAGCCACCACGCCATGCCCGCATAATAAGGCCGGGCGCGGGTTCGCCCACCTGTTTCGGCCTTGATTCTTCAGCCTTTTGTGAGATGACGGCGATTTCGAGGCGTCCGAGGATCGCCCGAGCGTCAATTTTCGGCTCGCTCTTCCCACCGGGTTTTCAGGTTGTGTTCCACACCGACGAGGTCAAGCAGCTTGCCAGCCATGAAATCCACGAGGTCATCCACGGATTTGGGATCGAGGTAGAAGCCCGGAGCGAGAGGCGCGATGATTGCGCCGGCCTCGCTGAGGCGCTGCATGTTCAGCAGGTCGATGTGGCTGATGGGGCTTTCGCGGTAGGCAAGCACGAGTTTTCGACGCTCTTTCAGCGTGACAGACGCGGCTCGCTGAACCAGGTTATCCGTGATTCCGCAGGCGATTTTGCCGAGCGTGTTACTGGAGCAGGGCACGATGATCATGCCGTTGTGCAGGAAGCTGCCGCTGGCGATGAGGGCGCCGACATCGCCTTCAGGGTACACGGTGACGAGGCCGCCGCGACCAGCGGAAAGCGCATCGGCATCGATGCGTTTGAGGCCGAGTTCATCGGCGAGGAGCCTTCGTCCGAGAGCGCTGACCGCAAGGTGGACTTCGACCTCCGCCTGGGTCAAAAGTTCGATGACCCGTTGTGCGTAGACGGCACCGCTGGCGCCTGTGATTCCCACAACGATGCGCTGTTCGCCAAGCACGCTGCACGCTCCAATCCAGCCCCGACAAGGGTTCAGGGGCATTCACTGTATCTTGCGGGCCACTGAAATGCCGCCGACAAATCGGGAGGAGACGTGGATTTTCCCATCCGTTCGCCGCAGTTGTTACACTTTCGGAGTCACACGGATGGACTCTCATTCAGAGGTTTTTCATCATGAAGATGCCGCGAATGCTCCTCTGCCTGCTCTCAACGTCGATTTTCTGCGCTGCGTGCGCGCCATGGGCGAGCTACCCGCCGGTGGAAACGACAGCGAAGTTCACAAAGGCGACGTACGAGCCGATTCCCACGCTGATGACGGAAGGCATTCGCTGCATGAATGAACGCTACGGCGAAAAGTCGGGTGACTTCGCATTCAATCTGCCCGCAGGCACGCCGGCGAAAGTGTATGACACCGTGATTCAGCGACTTGGGGGCGGGCATCCGCTGAGCAATCCCGCAGAGCCTGCGTATCACATCACGCAGGTGCGCTCGCGCGATCTGGACGGCGAGGTGGACGTGATCTTTCCGGGCGCTGATGGCGTGTATCAGTCGGCGACCATCAAGCTGCACAAAGAGCTTGTGGGTCCGTACCAGGTGACGGACGTGCGCATCTGGCATTTCCCCGTGCAGCCGCCGGCTCCAAATTATCCGCCACCGATGCCGGAAGGCGAACCGCAAACCAAACCAGCTTCGTAATGTCATCGCGTGAACTTCTCACCTGAACTTCGCCGACACTACGAGGATCGCACGGTCTGCGTCACCGGCGGGGCGGGTTTCATCGGGTCGCATCTTGTGGATGCGCTGGTTGCGCTCAACGCGAGGGTGACGGTTGTTGATGATCTTTCCAACGGGCGGGAGGCGAATCTGGAAGCGGTGCGATCGCGCGTGCGATTCATCCATGCATCGATTCTGGACACAGTCGCGATGACCATTGCGCTTGAGCGTGCATCGACGATTTTTCACCTAGCTGCAATTGCTTCGGTGCCGAGGTCGGTGGCTGAACCGGAGCTGTATTTCACGGTGAACGCGGTGGGAACGCTGCGCGTACTGGAAGCGGCGCGGTTGAAGAAGATTCCTGCGTTCATCTACGCAGCGTCGTCGTCGGCATATGGGGATGCCACGCAGTCACCGAAGACCGAGTCCATGGCTCCGTTGCCGCTTTCGCCGTATGCGTCCGCGAAATTCGCGGGCGAGCATCTGCTGCGCACGTACTGCCACTGCTACGGATTGACGGGATGCTCACTGCGCTACTTCAACATCTTCGGTCCGCGCCAGCGTCCTGATTCGCAGTACGCGGCGGTGATCCCGCGGTTCATTTCGGCGCTTTCAGGAACGAACGAATCCTCCCTTCAAGGCGATGGTCGGAAGCCGGCAGCCGACAACCTGCCTGTGATCTTCGGCGACGGGACGCAGACGCGCGATTTCACGTATGTTGAAAATGCGGTGCTTGCGAACCTGCTTGCGGGCATGCACGCGCACTCGCTGAAGGGCGAGCATCTCAATGTGGCGTGCGGGCATTCGTACTCGCTCAACAAGTTGCTAAGCGAGATCGCAGGTCTTCTGCACGTTGAGCCGCGCTGCACACACGCACCGCCGCGCGTCGGCGAGGTGGTGCATTCTTTGGCGGATATTTCGCTCGCCAAACGGACGATCGGGTACTTGCCCGCGGTTGATTTCCGCGAAGGTCTTGCCCGCACCGTCGCAGCGTTTCAAAGAGACGCGCTCATATGATTCACTGCCTCATCCGAGGCATTTTCCACTCGCAATCGCCTATTTCTTCCGCATCCATTTTCCTTCGATCAGCGTTTTCTCGCTGCCGTCTTCCTGCTTCATCTTCACGGTCCAGTCATATTCATCATCACCCACGAACGTCAACCACTGACGAATCGGCGACGTTTTTCCATCTGCATCGACTCGAGGCGGAAACATCAGCGTGTGATCGTCGCTCGCAATGATCTCACCTTGTTCCGTAGTGCCGTCATAGACCCATTCCATGAACCGAGTCTTGCCTGTCGCGTTATCCCACCAGCTCACCATCTCATATCGCTGGTACTCACTGCCGTCGTCCTTCGTGACGAATGTCTGTGATCGGAGAACCGTTCCATCCAGGCTCAGCGCGTGGACTTCGCGCGCATGCAGCGGATTTCCACCCGCCCACGTCGCGTCCACGGTCCATTCGCCCACGCATTTCGCAAGCAGTCTCTTCATCAACGACTTGTCTGCATCGTTCGATGCGGATTCCTGTTTCCGCATCAGGTCGAATCGCGCATCGCTCGCTTCATTTCCGTGTGCCCAACTCGTCCATTTGGCTTTGATGTGGTCGGCATCCACCAAGGTGATCTCAAGGTTGTGCATGTGCATGTCCTTGCTCACGTCAATGTCGCCGCTGCCCGCATAATCAAACTTCATCACGCTCGGGTCACTGCCCGGCTTCAGTTTCATGGTCGGCTGATTGCCCGCGACGCAATAGTGCGTGAGCATCAGGTCCTTGCCGACCATGTGATACATGGTCACCATTTCGTGGTCCGTGCCCGGGAAGAGCGTTTCCATCACCACGCTTCCGCCTGCGGTGATTTTGTAATCCGCTTCCACATCAATCGGCGCATCGTCATGCGTGCCGGTGCCCTTCCACACACCTGCGAGTTTCTTCATCGCCTCGAATTGCGGGCATTCCTTTACCGATGCTTGTGCAGGCGCATGTGCTTCATGCTGCTGCGCCATCACCGCTGCGCTTCCGCCGATCATCAATACACCAATGGCCAATGCACGCACGAATCGCATATGGAACTCCTCTGTTAGACGAAACCAATCTCATCATTCCCAAGAATTAAGAAGACCCAAACCCCGCCAGTATTACTTCATCGGTTTCCACAACCCGAAGCACGTTCCTTCCGGATCCCTGATCCACGCGAAGTGTCCCCTCCCCGGCACCTCCATCGGCGGAACCACCATTGCGCCGCCGAGGCTCTTCGCCTTGTCGATCGCTTGCTGCAGATCATCCACCTGCGCATA
>DASZQE010000422.1:0-8009 GCA_035550175.1 Phycisphaerales bacterium
GCGGCGGGATGAAGGCGGATCAGCTATCACATCGAATTGTCGCGGGCACGGCACGGGCGGTATGTGATTCGGAACGTCATCCACGAACCTTCGCCTGGCCCAACGGTGTGACAGTCATCGTGAAGAGCAAGGTGGTGAGTATGAGCGTATCCAGGCGAAAATCATGGAACCGCGTCATTGCGAAAAGATCGGGAGATTGAAGCGAACATGAAAACCGTAGCTCTTGTCGGACATTGCGGACCGGATGCCACCTTGTTGCGGCTGGCGGTGCAGCGGGCGGTTCCGGGTATCACCATTGCGATGGCGAATGATGATGAAGCTGTTCGGCAGCACGTGAAAGACGGGAACGCACTGCTGGTGAATCGGAAGCTGGACGGGGATTTTTCAGCAAACGATGGAATAGAACTGATTCAATCCGCGCTCAAAGGACGTAAAGATCTCGTAGTCATGCTGATTTCAAACTATGAAGATGCGCAGAAAGAGGCTGAAAGCGCGGGTGCCCGCAAGGGATTCGGCAAGTCGCGGGTGTATGCTCCGGAAACGGCGGAATTGCTGAAGACTGCGTTGACGGGATGATTTGCAGGAACATGTTCCGGCATGGAAGGAGCTGGAGTTGAGCAAGGAATTTGAGTTTAAGAAGTGGTCGCCATCACTGCATGAAATCAATCAGGTGCGCATCAGCCGTCGTGCAGCGCTCAAGGGTATCGCGGGAGCGGCGGCGGCAGGGTTGATTCCGGCGGCGAGCGCGAAGGCGCGACAATCATCACCAGGCGCGGCCTCCAACCCTGAGGGGTTCATATCCACGCTGACGTTTCCGGAGCTTGAACGAAAGGTGGATGCGGATCATCACGTAGCGAAGGGGTATCGCGCGGATGTGGTTGTGCGATGGGGCGACACGATCCAAGGCAAGCCACGTCCGTTTGACCCTGCGAATCTCGATGTGCGTGATCAGAGTCATCAGTTCGGCTACAACTGTGATTTCATCGCGTTCTTTCCGCTGCCCCAAGGGTCGGATCAGACTGAAGACACGAATCACGGCTTGTTGTGCGTGAATCATGAATACACCAACCCATATCTCATGTGGTCGGGACTCACGCATCAGGATCGCCTGAATCTCAGCAAGATTCAGTGCGATTATGAGATGACTGCGCACGGTCACAGCGTCGTGGAAGTCAAGAAACTCAACGGCAAGTGGACGGTGGCGCAGGACTACGGACTCTCGCGCCGGATCAGTGTATTCACGCCGCAGATTCAGGTGAGCGGGCCGGCGGGCGGGCATCGTCGATTGCGCACCGGGGGCGACCCGACAGGCATGATCGTGAACGGCACGCTGAACAATTGTGCGGGAGGAGTCACGCCGTGGGGAACGATTCTGATCGCGGAGGAGAATTTCAACAAGTATTTCACGGGTGATCTTGCCAAGACCGGCGAATCGCAGAATTTCCGGCGCTACAACATCCTGCCGGAGTATCGCGAATACTGCTGGTGGAAGTATTACGATCAATTCAATTTCGACATTGAGCCGCATGAGCCCAATCGCTTCGGATGGATGGTGGAATTTGATCCGTATGAACCGGAAGTGCCGCTGGTGAAGCGGACCGCGCTCGGCAGGCTGAAGCATGAAGGGGCGACGGTGGCGCTGAATCATGACGGCCGGATCGTTGTGTACACCGGCGATGATGAAGCGAATGAATACATGTACCGTTATGTCAGCAAGAACACGTACGTTCCGGGCGACATCGGGCGCAATCGCCTGCTGCTTGATGAGGGCGTTCTGTACGTCGGCAAATTTGAAGCGGACGGCACGATGCGCTGGCTGCCGTTGGTCTGGAACAACGGACCGCTGAACAACGACAACGGGTTTGTTGATCAAGGTGATGTTTTAATCGAGACACGGCGATCGGCGGATTTGATGGGTGCGACGCCGCTGGATCGGACGGAGGAAGTGGAAGTCAGCCCGGTGACCGGGCGCGTGTATGCCATGCTGACTGAAAATGCGGGACGCACACCGGAGCGGGTAGACGCAGTGAACCCGCGAGCGCACAACAAATATGGGCACGTGGTGGAGTTGATTCCGCCGGGTGCGGGAGCGGGCAAGGTGGATCACACGGCGGAAACATACGAATGGAACATTTTCCTGAAGGCGGGCGATCCGTTCGATTCCGCTCAGGGTGCGGAGTACAACGCAGGTGTCACGAAGAACGGGTGGATTGCGTGCCCGGACAACGCGGTGTTTGATCGCAAGGGACGGTTGTGGATCTGCACCGATCATGGAACCACCGATGGCGACACGACCAATCCTGACGGTATCTGGGCAACGGACACGGTGGGGGGCGGCAAGGCGTTGACGCGCATGTTTTACGCAGGGCCGATCGGATCGGAATTGACCGGACCGTGCTTCACGCCGGACAATCGAACGCTGTTTGCGAGCGTGCAGCATCCGGGCGAAACGCATCATTCGACGTTTGATTCGCCAAGCACGCGCTGGCCGGATTTCAAGGATGGCATGCCGCCCCGGCCGAGCGTGGTGGCGATCCAGAAGGAAGATGGCGGCGAATTCGGAAGCTGATGCGTTGTGAATTGATCGCGATAGAGATTCATGGGCAAGGAGTCGAGGAATGGAACATCCACTCACGCGGCGCGAAGTGATGAAGAGCCTGGGAGGCGTGGCGGCGGTGACGGTGTTGAGCGGCATGGGGGCGAAAATTGCCGCAGCCGGTGAACAGGTTGCGGCTGCAACGGGTACGGCGGGCCGAGCGAAGCGAAGCCTGCGCGTTGCACACATCACGGACGTGCATGTTCAGCCTGAACTGCACGCGGGCGAGGGGCTGGCGACATGCCTGAAATCCGTGCAGTCGATGAGCGACAAGCCGGATTTCATCATCAACGGCGGGGATTGCGTGTTTGACAGCTTTGAAGCCCGTGACGACCGCGCGCAAACGCAGTGGGATCTCTGGCACAGCGTGTTCAAGAATGAGTGCGGACTGCCGGTGAAAAGCTGCATCGGCAATCACGACATCTGGGGATGGGGCAAGCGCAGCAAAGCCACGGGCCAGGAAACGAACTACGGCAAGCAACGCGCGCTGGACAATCTGCAGATTCCGAAGCGGTATTACTCGTTTGACGGTATGACATCGGCAGGCAAGGCTGGCGGGTGGCATGTGGTGATGCTGGATAGTGTTCAGCAGCACGAGAATGGATACCGCGCGTATCTTGATGATGAGCAGCGCGATTGGCTCGAAAGCGATTTGCGCGACAACGCCGGCAAGAACACGTTGATTGTTTCTCACATTCCGATTCTGTCCTCAACGGTCTTCATGCTCGGAAGCAAACAGGACCATGCGGACTGGGACATCGACGCGAGCCTGATGCATACCGATGTGTTGCAGTTGAAAGATCTCTTTGCGAAAAATCCGGGCGTGAAGGCCTGCCTGAGCGGACACATCCACCTGGTGGATCGCGTGGAGTACAACGGGGTTTCGTATCTATGCGACGGTGCGGTGTGCGGGAACTGGTGGAAGGGAGCGCATCACGAATGCCAGGAGGGATATGCAGTCATTGATCTGTTT
This sequence comes from Phycisphaerales bacterium, assembly GCA_035550175.1. Classification (GTDB taxonomy): domain Bacteria; phylum Planctomycetota; class Phycisphaerae; order Phycisphaerales; family SM1A02; genus DASZQE01. The sequence goes on from DASZQE010000422.1 coordinate 3,570, forward strand.
GATGACGGCACGGTTGAGCGAACCTACGTGCCCTACGGCTGGAAGGCGCAGCGCTGATCAATCGGATTTGCCCGAGCGGGTGACACGCCAGAGCTCGATCGGGCGAGTCTGCGTTTCTGTTCGAAGCAGGACTTCGTGTTGATATTTCGAGCCGAGATTCGGCGCTGCGTAGCTGCGATCCTCATCGTTCGTCGTCAACAGCAGACATGGAACCTGCTGATCAAGAGCGGTTCGCAAGTCCTTCTCGTTGTCGTACGAAGGGATGGTTCTGTGGAAGTAATACTGGTCCACTTCCCAGCGATCCTGCCAGCCGATTAGTTTTGTATCCGGTGCAATTAATGGCGCAAGCTGATCGCAGAACTGCAGGCGTGTCACGCGCTCGACGTCCCACAAGCTGCGTGTGTTTTCAGCGGTGACGCTGAAAACAACTGCGGCAAGCATCGGAAGAAGAGCGCAGGAGGACGCGATCGAAATGCTTCGTTGCGAGAGGATCAACACGATGACGAGCGCAGCCGCAACGCATACGATCACGATGCCGAGGATGGAAGGCTGAATCAGCGAATCAAGATTGATTCGTCGTTCAATGATGATGCCTGCGAAAATCAGCGTGTGCAGCAACGCGAGCAGTTTCGCCAAGCCGGATTTGCCGTGTGCAACCAGTGTTTCAAGCACTTTCACGGATGCAGCGGCCATGATGACCGCCACTATGCCCGTGACAGGCAGCATGTAATAGTCACGACGGCCGAGCGAAATGTGCAGAACCGCGCCGCAGGTCACCGCAATCACCCACAGCGCTTTGGCCTGCGGCGTGCTCTTCAATTCCTTCAGCCACGGCGCCAGCACCGCCAGTCCATACGGAATCACCCACGGCAACATGAGTTTCGCGGTCTGGTACAGATAATACGGATCAAGCCAGCGGGCCTTGGGTTCATCATCCGCGAAATATCGGTTCGAAGTTTCACCAGACCACACACTCGCGGCCTGCGGCACCATTCGTTCCACAAGCACGAACCACCAGACCGAAACCGCCGCAGCGATCAGCACCCCTGAGATTGGTCGAAGGCTCGGCAGAATGGTTTTTCGCTTTCCACAGATCGCCAGTCCGATGACCCAGCCGAGAATGATCGGAATGGGCAACTGCGGACCTTTGGCGAGCATCGCCAACCCCATGAACAACCAGCCGAGGTGCGCAATTGAAAACAGTTTGCTTGATGTCGCCTGTGTCTCCGCCGATTGCCATGCGCGGTAGAAGCACACAAACCCCATCATGCACAGGCCTGCGTAAAGCATCTCGGGCCGCGCGTTGTGCGTCATTGAAATGTACGCCCCGCTGGTCACAAGCATCAATGCAGCCAACACGCCGATGGTTTCACCAAAAGCTCGTCGTCCAAGACACAGCGTTCCCGCCGCCAGCAGCAATCCGCCAATCACGGAAGGCAAACGCGCTTCCCACACCTGCACCACGCCATCGCCGCCGTTGATGCGATCAACCGCCATCACCGTCCAGTACGAAAGCGGAGGTTTTTTCAGACGCGGTTCATCGTTCATCCACGGCACGATCCACGAATGCCTGGCGATCATCTCTTCCGCAGTGCGAGCGACAAAAACCTCGTGGCTGTCCACCGGCAACGCTCTTCCGCCGCCGACCACCGCAATCACCAGTGCGATCAGCAGAATGCCTGCGGTGATCAGCTTCGCGTGAATTTCACCGCCTTGATGGTTTTGTCCGAAGGCCGCACCAACCGGAAATTCAGCAACAGAAGGATCTGCATTCACGAAATTCGCTCACGTCCGCCCATGTATTCGCGCAGCGCGCTCGGCACCGTCACGCTGCCGTCTTCATTCTGATACAGCTCCAGAATCGGAATCAACACGCGCGGGCTCGCAAGCACCGTGTTGTTCAAGCTGTGGCAAACGATGTTCTTGCCGTCAGCATCCTTGTATCGCATGTTCAATCGTCGGCATTGGAAATCGTAGAGGCGCGAAGCGGAATGCGTTTCGCCATATGCCCCAGTCGGTTTGCCGTCCGCACCTGTTGCGCCGCGTCCAGGCATCCACGTTTCGATATCGACCATGTCTGCATTCTTCACACCCAGATCGCCGGTGCAGCATTGCAGCAGACGGTAAGGCATTTCGAGCGCTTGCAGCAACTCCTCAACGATGCCGATCATCTTCTTGTGCCACATCCGGCTTTCCGCTTCATCCGCCTTGCAAATGACCACCTGCTCCACCTTGTCGAACTGGTGAATTCGGTACAAGCCGGCGGTGTCCTTGCCCGCAGCGCCGGCTTCTCTGCGGAAGCAGGTGGACACGGTGGCGTACTTCAGCGGAAGCGATTCCGCCGACACGATTTCATCCGCGTGCAGGCCCATCAATCCCACTTCGCCGGTGCCTGTGAGGAACAAATCCTTGCCGCCGGCTTCCGCATCGCGCTTGGATTCCTCGATCATGTATGCCTGCTCGCGGCCTGCGGGAAAGAATCCGGTGCCGACCATGCACTCTTCGCGCACGATCACGGGAACGGACATCGGCCGAAACCCGTGTTTGTTGGTGATGAAATCAAAGGCGAACCGCAGCACCGCCTGGTGCAACCGCATGCCGTCGCCCGACAATACATAGTGCCGGGTGCCCGCCATTTTCACGCCGCGCTCGAAATCGACGAGCTTGAGTCTGTCGATCAGCTCAAGATGCGTGCGCGGTGAAAAGCCCTTGTTGTCCTTGAACGATTTTTTCGGATCAAACCACTTCGGATTCCACGTGCGAAGCTCGATGTTGTCATCCGATGATTTGCCCTTGGGCACATCAGCATCCGGTGGTTGCGGAACGCGCAGCAGCATGTCATGCAATTGCGGCTCAAGCTGCGCAATCTGCTGGTCGAAGGCCTGAATCTCGGTCTTGAGCGCGAGCGGCTGATGCTCAAGTTCGCGGATGTTCTTTTCGATCGCATCGCGCTCCTCGCCTTGCGCGTTCTTTGCCTGCCCTTTCAGCTTGCCGATCTGCGGGCCGATCTCCTTGCTGATTTTGTTCTGCTCGGCGCGTCGCTGCTCGCGGTCATGAATGAGCCTGCGAATCTGCTCATCAAGCCGAAGAATGCCGTCAATGTCCACGGTCACGCCCTTGTCGCGCGCGCCGGCAGCAAAGCGTTCCGGGTCCGTCCGTAGGTGCTTGAGATCAATCATGGATTGCGAATGGTACGGGCAAATCCGCTGATCGTGTGCAGGCCCAATTCACCTGTAAAAACCGATCAACTTCCGCGATCGCGGTATGTCGGCGGAGCGGCCCAGCGCATTTTGTCGAGCAGAATCTGCCAGTAGCTTGCCGTCGGGTTTGTCACGAATTTCAATTTCGTATGGTGCCGCTTGATCAGAATGCTGCATTCGGGCAGCAGTTCGACCATGCCCTGCCCGTCAAAGACCAGCGACGTGCCTGCGTTCGCGCGCGCGATGTGAATTTCCACCTGACTGGATGCGGAAATCACGATCGGCCTGAACGCCAGCGAGTGGGCGGCCAGCGGGGTGATCACCATCGCTTCGATCGCAGGGTGCATGATCGGGCCGCCAGCCGACACGTTGTAGGCCGTGGAACCGATCGGCGTGGCCACAATCACGCCATCGCCGGTGAGCGTCGGCCCCACAGAACCATCAATCGACATGCGCAATTCGATCATGCGATAGGGCGGGCCTGCAGTGATCACAGCGTCATTGATCGCCAGGCATTCGTACGTGACTTTGCCCTGCGGGTTGCGCACCTGCACGGAGATCATCATGTGCGTGGCAATCGGAGGTTTGGAGCTGAAAATCACGCCTGCGTGCTCTGCAAGCGTGTCGGGATCGAATTCCGCCAGGAATCCAAGCCGACCGAGATTCACGCCGACCATCGGGATGTCATGTCCAGCCACGCGCCGTGCCTGTGAGATCAGCGTGCCGTCACCGCCCAGCGCGACAACCAGATCCGCGTTCAGGTCATTCGGAAAGGGCAAGCCATCCGCATCCAGTTCCTTGACGACATCGGCGTGCTGCGTAATGGTCCGCCTGATTGCGGGCAGCGCGCCCAGGATTTCCATGCGGGCATGGTTCGCAAGAATGACGACACGCGGACGTCCAGCCATCCGCCCATTGTAGTCCACCTTGTTCTTCCGAGTTCGACACCCGCGGCGTGTGCTTGATGCTCAGAGGCCGAACGTCATTGAATGTATAGATCGTTTTCGACCTTCGGCGAATCCAGCGGCGTCAATTCATAGAGCACATACGGTCCGACGATCCGCTTGAACATGTGCAGTGCGGGATTGGTCGGTGCGGGCTGCCCCTTGTCCTTTGATGCCAGATCAATGAACACCATCACCGGCTGGGAATCCACACGGGCAAGCAGCGCGACCGTCTTGTGAGTGATCGTATTCTTGTAGTCCAAGCCCCAGCCTGCGGCCGATGCGGTGTCCATGTT
>DASZQE010000423.1:0-2985 GCA_035550175.1 Phycisphaerales bacterium
CGACATTCTTCCCATGATTGCCGTCAGCGTCGATTCCGCCACGCGCTTCGCTTCATTCAGCCCCTTGCCTTCCACGATTGCTTGAACCAGGTCCGCCTGTTCCTGCACATAGGGATTGCGATTCTCATCGCTGAACTGCCATGGCGACTCGCCTTCAATTACGCCTTTTCCCGGCGCCATCGTGCACACGCCTTTCGCGCCTTCAACCACTTCCTCAACGCGCGAAGCGCACCCGTCAATCTGTCTGCACATGCTCGTCACCAGCACATTGCCTGGATATTCATATTCCACTGCGAAATGATCAAAGACATTCCCGTACGCCGGCGACGTCCGGACCTGCCGTCCGCCCATGCCCACCGCGCGGATCGGATGCCCGCCCATCACCCAGTTCATCACGTCAATGTTGTGAACATGCTGCTCGCAGATGTGGTCGCCCGACAACCACGTGAAGTACAGCCAGTTGCGCAGTTGCCATTCCATGTCGCTCCACTCCTGCCTGCGCTCGTTCATCCACAGCCCGCCTTGGTTCCAGTAGCAGTGTCCGCCCGTGATTTTTCCGATCGCACCGTCAGCGAGCTTCTTCAGCGTGGTCAGATAGGAATGTTCGTGCCGCCGCTGCGTTCCCGCCACGATGCTCAGATTCTTCTTCTTCGCCTCTTCCGCAGTGTGCATCACCGACACCGCGCCCACCGGATCAACCGCAACCGGCTTCTCGATGAACGCATGTTTGCCGTTCTTCACCGCCTCTTGCAGATGGATGGGTCGGAAATGCGGCGGCGTCGCCAGAATCACCACGTCAACATCCGTTTGCATCAATTCCTTGTATGCGTCGAATCCCGTGAAGCATCGCTTCTCATTCACGCTCACGCGCGATGCCTGCGCCTGATCCAGTCCCATCAGCGCTTGTTTCGATCCGTCCAATCGATCGCGGAACACATCCGCCAGCGCCACGATCTCCACATCTTCCGATGCCTCCAGCATGTTCGCCGCTGCGCCCGTGCCCCGTCCGCCGCATCCGACGACGCCGATCTTCAGCCGATATTTCGAAGGTTGGCTTGCCGGCTTTCCTTGGCCCAGCACGCTTGCGCTCAGCGCGCCTGCCGCCATCCCCGCAGTCGTCAGCACGAACCCCCGGCGAGTGATGATCCGATTGAATGTTCCATTCTGCTCTGCCATGTCTTCAGCTCCATCGAAATATTCAGCCGGAATGATTGTCACCGACAATTGCCATCAAGCTCAGTGCATCTCAGCAATGCGAACGTTGCGGAAGTGAATCTCCGCACCTTCGGATTGCAGACAGATCTTGCCCGGCGTCACCTCCACATCCGTCGCTTCATTCGCAAGCACGCCGTTCACATACAGCCGGACCGTGCTTCCATCGCAGAAAATCTCGTACTCGTTCCACTCGCCCACTGGCCGCTCATTCCCCGCAACTTTCTTCGTGTTGCGCCCGTTCAGCCGCGCGGGATCGGTCGTCATCTTCACGTTGTCAATGTTCCAGAAATCACCCGCGTTTCCGCTTTGCAGTTGCGCTTCAATGCTCTTCGGCCACACCTTGTCCTGTCCCGTCATGCGCAGCAGCACGCCGCTGTTGCCCGCATCCGTCATCGCCGGGTTCCATCGCCACTGCACGCGCAGAACGTAATTCGTGAAATCATCCTTCGTGCGGATGTACCCCGCCGGATTCCCCGTGCAGATGATCTCTCCGTTCTTCACGCTCCATGTGTCTTCCATCTTCCCCGCAGGATCAAGACAGTATGTCCATCCGGTCATCGTTTTTCCGTCAAAAAGCTGTCGCTCGCCGGCCATCGGCTCATCCAGCGCACGCACGCGAATGTTCCTGAACCATACTTCATCTCCATGATCCTGCAGCGCAATGTGCCCTTTCGATTGCGTGCCGAATCCTGCGTAGTCCTTGAACTTGCTTCCCGCAATTCGCTTCGCCCACTCATCGCCCTCAACCGAGCACTCGGCCACCTTCATGCCGTTCAGCCAGTGCTCAACAACGCCCAGCCGCTTGCGAATCCGCACCTGGTTCCACTCGCCCGCAGCCTTCACCTGTTTCTCTGCGCTCGGCGGGCACAGGTCATAAATCGCGCCGCACGCATGCCCATCATCCGCCTTCAACGTGTTCCCCGCATCATCAATAATTTGAAACTCGGGTCCCGTCATCCACGCCGCATCAAGTGTCTCCGCAGCGCCATAAATGATTCCGCTGTTTGCGCCCGGCTTGACGCAATACTCCAGCGTCAATTCAAAGTCCCCGTATTCCTTCTTGGTCACGATGTCCCCGCCTCCGCCGCCCGCAATGGATTTCAGAGTTCCGTCCTCAACTTTCCATCCCTTCTCCGGGAATCCTTCCTTCTTATATCCGCGCCAGGCATCCGTTGACCCGCCGTCAAACAACGACGTCCATCCCGCCACGCTCTCAGCGTGCGTCAGTTCTGCACCTTCGGCATATACACAGTTGCCAAAAACCACCGCAAAGCCAATCGCCGCGATCAACAGTCCGTTCTTCATCGCATCCATCCTCGCTCCCCATCCGCCTCAACGCGAAGGATAACCTTCATCGGTGGATTCGCTACGATTGATCGCGCATGTTTATCCGTTTCCTCAGCCTCGTCACGATCTTCGCCTTTGCCCTGACAGGTTGTACGACCAGCACCACGGCCATCACTAGCCCCGGCTGGCAGCGTCTCTTCGATGGCCGCTCACTCACACATTGGCGCGGTCTTCCCGCTGACCCGCCTGCATTCGCTGCGATGTCACTGGAACAGCGTGCCAAAGCCCAGCACGATGCCGATGACCGCATGCGCGCCCACTGGTCGATCACCGATGGCGTGCTCACTTTCGACGGTAAAGGTGACAACCTCTGCACCGCAGAAAACTTTGCCGACTTCGAACTTCGGGTGGACTGGTGCATTCCGCCTGGCGGCGATTCCGGCATTTATCTGCGCGGCACACCACAGGTGCAGATATGGGATA
>DASZQE010000424.1:0-1861 GCA_035550175.1 Phycisphaerales bacterium
CCGCGAAGGGCTGCGATTGCGTCGGTCGCGAAACGTCATCATTCAGAATCTCACGATCAGCGGGGCGTCGGTGGCGGGCGTGTACATTTCCGATGAGGACTACGCCCGTCCGGGCGAGCCGGCGCAACCCCGCTCGGCCGAGGGCTATGGCGATGTCACGATTCAGAGAGTCAACATCCTGAAGACGGGGCCAAAAGGCCAGCGGCATGCCATGGCGCTGATGGGCCTGGAGAATGTCCGCGTGGAGCAGTGCGCGATCGTGGGGTGGGGCGGATCGGGAATCGAGATTGTCGCCTGCCGGAACGTCCATGTTTCGCAATGCTCCGTGCGCGGCCTGGATGATTTCACGCAAAACCAGGGGATACGCATCCGCGCGGGCAGCGAACACGTGGTGATTGACCAATGTCGGCTCGAATCACCCGGGGCATTCGGCATCAGCATCGGCGGAACGAGCAAGCCCGTGGAATTTCGCCTGGTTCCAAGCACAGCGCCAGCGTCGGCCCGCACCATCGAAGCCAACGACGTGAGCATCGAACGCTCGATTATCAAAGGCGGAGAGATCAGCGTAGACATCATCAGCGCGCTGAACTGCCGTCTGCGCAGCAATTCCATCATCAATCCCACGGCCTGCGTGATCCGTGCGGCCAGTCTTAAATCGGCGCCGCCTTCGCGTGGGGAACTCGCTGTGGAAGGTTTACACCTCACAAGCAATCTATTTATCTGGGAAGCCGGCCGGATTCAGCGATTGATGGATCTCACGAACTCGGTAGACAAATCGATGGTGCAGGTTGAGCAGAATCTCTGGTGGTCGCCGGAGACCGACGCGGAGAAGGAACATCGCGGCAATGTTGAGGGCACCATTCTTTTTGACCAGGTGCTGAACGTTGATCCGAGGCTTGATGATTCATTCCACCCTGCAAATTCAGCCGCGGAACTTTTCGGCACCTTCGGCCCGTAATGCGGACTCAGACAGAACGGTTTTGGCATACGGATGGACATTTGTCAGTGCGAATTGGAGAAACACCTCACGAAATCCGCTAAAATCGAGGGTTAAAACGTCCCATTTTCACATGGAATATGTTGTGTGGAACGGGGTCTTGTTTGTTGTGCCGCCAATGAGGGCCATGCACGGTTCATGTTGGTGCAGAAAAGGTGGAGAGGGCGGGGAGGTGCGGCACAGGAGTTGGAAATGGCCGTCATGATGACCGAAGCCAAACTTCGCCAGTGCATGCAGGAACTCGCGCCGCGAATGATCGCGCTGGCAGCGGGAATCTGCCGTGATCGTCATCAAGCTGAGGAGATTGTTCAGGAGGCGTTCATTCGTTTATGGCGGAAGCCGCCTGAGCATGGAGACGTGGTGATCAAATCGTGGCTGCGGAAAGTCGTCACGAATCTTTCGATCAACGCGCTGCAGCGCACGAAACGTCCGGGCGCGCTTCCGGAGTTTTCGGATGATCGTTCGATGCTCTCGCGCGATCGCGCAGAGGGGTCTGCGGATTCACGCGAGCAAGTGGATTCGATCCGCCGAGCGATGGATCGGCTTGATGACGAAAAGCGGGCGATTCTCATGCTTCGGGCGCATGAAGAGTTGAGCTACGAGGAGATCGCGGAGCATTTGGGAGTGCCGGTCGGCACGGTTATGAGCCGACTCAACCGAGCGCGCACCGCACTGATTGAGGAGATGAAGAAAGATTCGTCCGTGACGGATGATCAACCAGAAGTTTTTCAGTTTCGGCAATACAAGCAAGGATGAGAACGCCGATTTGAAGGAGGGACCATGAACCAGGACCGTTCAATGAATCAAATGGATTGCAAGGACATCAAGGCGCTGCTTTCGGGACTGGTGGATGACCAGGTTGAC
>DASZQE010000425.1:0-6618 GCA_035550175.1 Phycisphaerales bacterium
AGCGTCCGCACGTCGGCGACGATCTGAACGGCGGCGGAATCGACCGCACGACCGCACACGCCGTGCATGCCGATGGGCGAGCAGGCGGGTTTGTCGCGGCGCGGACCGAGGATGAGTCGCTGATCCTCTGGTTGATCTGGGTGAAGGAGATAGAAACCGACCCACGAGATGCCGGTGAGGCGGAGGCGATCCCAGATGACATCGCAGACGGATTGCATTCGGTGATGCAGTTGGCCGTACGACGAAGAGATGAAATGAACGAGAGCGGAATAATCGCGCATGGCGCAAGAAGTATAGGAAGCGTGCGAGCGCGGCGACGCGGCGACAATCTTGCACAGTTCGCGCGGAGCACTTGGATGCGAGCGATCACATGTGAGTGAATCGGGGTGTGCCAATCATCCGCCACCGGAAACGACGCGGCCCATGCTGAAGATCGGGAGCAAGAGCGCCATGGCAACGCCGCCGACGACCACACCCATGAAGAGGATCATGACGGGTTCGATGAAGCTGGTGACCTGCTTGACCGCGGTATCGAGCTCTTCTTCGCTGAAGACCGCGATGCGATCCATGACGTGCGGGAGACGCCCGGAACGCTCGCCTGAAGAGATCATGGATGCGACATTCGGGGGGATAAATGACACGTTCATCACGGCGTCGGAGATCTGGTTTCCATCGCGGACGCCCTGCGCCATGCGAGCCCAGAGGCGGGTGTAGTAATAATTGTTTGTGACGCCACGGCAGATTTCGATGATGTCGAGCAGGTTGACACCTGCTTCGAGGAGCGTGGAGAGCGTTCTGGCGGCGCGGGTGATGTAAAGCTGCCGATACATGATGCGAAGGACTGGAAAATTGAGACGAATCCAATCCAAGAGACGGCGACCGAGTTGGCTTCGGAGGAAGATGAAGCCGGTGATCGCGAACACCACGAGGACAGGGCCGTAGTACATGTATTGGTGCGTGACGAAATTGGAAACTGCGAGAAGCACTCGCGTGGGCGCGGGGAGCGTGGCGGATCGCATTTCATAGATTTTGGCGAACCGCGGGAGAATGAACGTCATGAGAAAGATGGTCAGGCCGACGGCGGTGAACATCATGAAAAGCGGGTAACTGAGCGCGCCTTTGATCTGGCGCGCGGTGCGGCGTTCTTTGGCGAGATAGTCGCCGATGGAGCCGAACATGCTGGACATGGTGCCGGAGGCCTCGGAAGCTTTCATCAGGCTGACCATCATGGTGGGAAACACACGGGGATATCGCGCAAGCGAAGTGGAAATGGATTCGCCGGCGAAAATCTGATCGCGGATCTCGTTGAGGATGGTGCGAAATTCCTTGCGGGGGGTCTGGCGACAAAAGGCTTCGAGGGCTTCGGACAGCGGCACGCCGGTTTCAAGCATGACGGACATCTGCTGGCAGAAGGCGATGACGTCGGTGCGGCGGACGCGCTTGGCGGCTTCGCTGCGGCGAAGCGTGGTGGGATCGAACTCGATGGCGGCTCGAAGCGAATTATCGGAGACGTTGATGACGATCTTGCCTTCGGCGCGAAGGCGAGAGGCAATCTCGCCGGCGTTGGTGCCGACGAGTTTTCCGGTGACCATGTTTCCCTGCTGATCACGGGCCTTGTATGCGAAGGTGCTCTGTGCCATGGTGTGAACTCGGAAGGGAATCAGAGACTGGTGGCGTAGAAGACTTCCTCGGCAGTGGTGAGACCGCCGCAGACTTTCCGCATGCCGTCAACACGAAGCGTGGCGAAATTCTGCGTGGCGAGGTAGCCGCGGGTTTCCTGAAGGGTTGCGCCGCGGGAGATGAGACTGAGCAGTTCGGTGTCGGGGACGAGGAGTTCGAAGATGCCGAGGCGTCCTGCGAACCCCGTTCCTCGGCATCGAGCGCACCCGGGACCGTGGAAGAGCGCATCGACCTTGCCGCACACATCTTCAACGGCGCTGCGGATGATGGGATCGGGCTCGTAGGCCTGCTTGCAATGCGGGCAGATTTTTCGAACAAGACGCTGGCCGAGAACGCCGCGAACGGTGGCGGCAACGAGATAAGGCTCAATGCCGATGTTGACGAGTCGCGTGACGGCGGAGGGTGCGTCGTTGGTATGGAGCGTGGAGAACACGAGGTGGCCGGTGAGCGCGGCTTGGTTGACAATCTGCGCGGTTTCAGCATCGCGGACTTCGCCGACCATCATGATGTCGGGGTCCTGGCGGAGCAGCGCGCGGAGTGCGGTGGCGAAGGTGAAGCCGGCCATTTCATTGACCTGAAATTGATTGATGCCGGCGATGTTGACTTCGATAGGGTCTTCGACGGTGCAGATGTTGACCTCGACGCGGTTGAGGTTCATAAGCACGGAGTAGAGCGTGGTGGATTTTCCGGAGCCGGTGGGGCCGGTGACGAGAATGACCCCGTTGGGCTGCTGAATGAGCCCCTTCCACTGCGAAAGCATTTCGGAAGAAAAGCCGAGGCGGTCGAGCGAGACATTGTTGTTGCGGGAGTCGATGATTCGGATGGCGACCTTTTCGCCGAACTTTCCGGGCATGGTGGAGACACGGAGGTCAACGGGGCGACCTTCCATCATGACGTGGACATCGCCATCCTGCGGGACGCGGCGTTCGGAGATGTCGAGATTGGACATGATCTTGATGCGGCTGGTGATGGCAGCGTGCATCTGATAGGGCGGGCCAAGTTTTTCAAACAAGCGGCCGTCGATGCGATACCGAACACGGAGGTGGTGGTCATCAGGCTCAATGTGGATATCGGAGGCACCATCCTGCACGGCGGTGTAGATGATGTAATTGACGAGCTTGACGACGGGGCTGTGGCCCGCGACTTCGCGGAGGTCAGCAATTTCGGTGACCTGGCGCTCGATGACGGAAAAATCCTCATCATCGATGTCCTCGTAAATATCATCGATAACGAAGACGTTTGCGGCCGGAAGGTAGGCTCGAATGGAGACTTCGATGTCAGACGCTGGTGAAGCGACGACCTGGACCTCAAGTCCGGTCATGCGCTTGATCTCTTCCATGAGGAAGAGGTTGGCGGGCTCGGACACGGCAACGGTGAGCACACCACGGACCAGGAACATAGGGAGAACCTTGTGTTCCTCGATGAACTCGCGCGGGAGTTTCTCGACGACTTTCGGGTCGGCAATGCGTGCGGTGTTGGTGGCGAAAGGCACGCCGTAGCTGTCTGCGAGCGTTTCGAGAACCTGCTGTTCAGTGGCGAAATTGAGGTCAACGAGAATCTCGCCGAGCAGCTTGCGATGACCTTTGAGACTCTGATATTCGAGGGCCTGGGCGAGCTGATCGTCGGTGATGACACCGCGCGCCACGAGCATTTCACCAAGCTGAAGCTTGGGACCGGAATCGAGCAAGGTATTCTGCTGCTGCGGCTGCATGATGAAATTCCGAGGTCAACGGAGGCTGCGAGCGGCTGACTCGACGGTTCCGTGGAGTTCAAACTTACGAACGAGGCGAGTGAGCTCGAGGATCTTGCCGACGGTCTCATCGACCTTGACGAGACGAAGATGACCGTTTCGATCCAGGACCTGATCACGAATCCAGAGAAGCAATTCAAGGCCGATGGAATCGACGAGCGTGAGATATTCGAGATTCAGGACCACGCTCTTGATGCCGGCTTCAAAGCGATCCTGGCAGGCGCGCCGAAATGAATCGGCCTGATCAGCGGTCAGCTCGCCGGAGACTGTAAGCACAGTCACTGGGCCATGATCTTCATAGCTGAGTTTCATGCGGCCTTCTCCTGAAGATCCGGGGATGTGTCCGCAGCGCGATGATCAATGACCATCTGGTCGTAGGCATCAAAATTCAACGCGATAAACACAGGCACCAGCGCGGGGTCGAACTGAACACCCGAGCAGCGACGGATCTCCGCAAGAACATCCGGACGCGACATCGCTGAGCGATAGGTGCGGGTGGAAGACATGGCATCGAAGGCGTCAGCAAGGCAGATGAGGCGGGCAACGAGAGGAATCTGCTCGCCCTTGAGACCTGCGGGATACCCCTTGCCATTCCACGATTCGTGATGGTGAAGCACGCCGGGAAGAATGTCACGGAGCTGCGGAATGTCCTTGAGAATCCGATGTCCCATTTCCGGGTGCTGACGAATCCACTGGAATTCCTGCTCATTGAGCCGTCCGGGCTTGAGGAGCACGGATTCAGGAACACCGATCTTGCCGACATCGTGGACGAGGCCGGCGATGTGCATGCGCTCGACGGTGTATTCATCAAGGCCGATGGCTTCGGCGAGCTGACGAGTGAGATGTGCGACGCGGCGCGAGTGACCGCATGTGTAGCGATCCTTGGCGTCGATGGACGCGGTGAGCGCGTAGAGCGTGCCGATGAACATCGAATTGAGGTCATCGTAGAGAGCTGCGTTTTCAAGGAAGATAGCAGTGTGCGTCGCGGCAGCACCGAGAAGCTTCATGTCCGTATTGGAAGCGGCGAGATCAGGGCCACGTTTGTCGCCTGCGATCAAGACGCCGATGAGCCGACCCGCGACGGTGACGGGATGAACCAGCAAGGTCTGGCCGAGCACAGCGCAGTCAGCAAAGTCGGAATTCTTCAACGGCTCGATGACGGTGGGGCCGTTTGCCGTGGCGGATTGCAGGAGCCGTCGCGTGAACAGAGACAATTCCTGGTTTCCCAGGGGTTGTTTGCCGGCGACGATGAGCCGGTCGGAAAGTGATCGAAAACGATCGGTGTCATCATGCACGAACTGCGCGCCGATCCAGGCATACGTGAGCGTGGCAAGAAGCTCCTGGCAGGTCTTGGCGACGAAGCGATCGGGCCGCTGCTGCACGGTCATGCTCTGCGTGAGCGTATAGAGGAGATTCATTTCCTCGTAGGATTCCGCAAGTTGACGGCTGATACTCTCGAGCGCGGTGGTATCCGCAGCGGTCTTGTTGAGATCGCTGTGATACGAGCGCACAATCGCGACCATACGAGGGACTTCGGTTTCGGGGATGAGCGGGAGCTGTGTGAGGAACGATTGTGCGAGCTGGAAATCCATCCGAGCGGAAGCACAGAACGCGGAAAGCTGCTCGGCGGCGAGCAGATTTTGAGTGGGGATGAGTGCGATCAGATACCCGACAGTCTTTCTGCGAACCTTGATCGGCAAAGGACAGGCCCAGAGACCCGACAGAATTTCCAGGCATGGAGCATTATCCACCGTTCCGTTTGCGAATCCCTGCACCGAACGCGAGACGGCACCATGCACGATGGGCGAGTGCAACAAGAGATCGGCAAGCCAATCATTGTTGGATTCATTGCGCGCGAGGATTTCGCCTTTGGCGTCGGTCGCACAAAGAACGATGCCGATGTCGCGGAGACGCGAACGAAGGCCAGGGGGCGAGAGGATGGATGTTGCTGTGGTCACGCTGCCTCCGCGGTTGGTGGCGTGGTGTCAACGCCGAGAATTTTCTCGACTTCCTCGAGAATCTGACGGGGGCTGAACGGCTTGGCATGAACGCCCTTGAGATTTCCAAGAGCGAAATCAGCGTCATCAAGCGCGTATCCGCGAGCGGTGAGCATGATGACGGGAATCGAGGCTGTTTCAGGTTTCTTGAGCAGTGCGCGACACAACTCAAGGCCTGTCATGTAGGGCATCTGGAAGTCGGTGATGATAAGGTGAGGCAGGGTGCGCGTGGCGGTCTCAAACGCTTCTTCGCCATCAACAGCCGTGGTGACTTCGTGGCCCGCATTGCGGAGCTTGAGTGAGAGCACCTGAAGGATGTGCGCCTCATCATCAACAATCAGAATGCGGCGATTCACATTGAGACTCCTGCAAAGAAACACTCAGGCAGCGGATTGCGATCCGACGTAGCGCATGGGGACGGAGAACCAGAATCGGGAGCCCATACCGAGCGTGGACTCGACGCCGATCTGGCCGTGGTGAACCGTTTCAACGATGTGCTTGCACAAGCTGAGGCCGAGGCCGGTGCCCTTGGCGACACGCTTGTAATTCTCGACGCGGTAGAACTTGTCGAACAGCCTGGGGAGCGAATCGGGAGGAATGCCCAGGCCGGTATCGGACACGGTGACAAGAACGGAGCGAGTGAGATTGTCGCTGTCGGCCGCGACGGTGATTCGCCCGCCTTCCGGCGTGTACTTGACGGCGTTGGAGATGAGATTGATGACGACCTGGTAGAGCATGTCGGCATCGCCTTCAACGCAGAGATCCACGGCGGCAAGACGCGAGATGATGTCGATATTTTTCTCACGGCCCTGAGGCTCGAGCGCGCTGACGGCGCGGAGGCACACGGCCTTGATGTCCACGTTCTCGCGATCAATCTGAACGATGCCCGCCTCAATGCGGGAGATATTGAGCATGTTGTCGATGAGACGGGCCAGGCGGTCGGTTTCGCCTTGAATGGTCTTGTAGAACTCGTGGCGGGACTCCTCGCTGTTGGCTTCGCCGTCAACGAGCATTTCGACGTATGCACGGATTGACGAAAGCGGCGTGCGAAGCTCGTGGCTGGCCTTGGAGACGAAATCGGATTTCATCTGGGACAACTCACGTTCGCGCGTGAGATCGTGAAGGATCGTGACGACGCCTCCAACTTCCTTCTTGTGATTCTCAACACACGCAAGGGTGACTTCAAAGACC
>DASZQE010000426.1:0-2769 GCA_035550175.1 Phycisphaerales bacterium
TTCTTTGCCCGCGTTTTCTCAGAGTGAAACTTGTCAGTTCAAAGAGAGAAAATACAACGATCAGTGCGAAAGGAATGCTGATCCAAAGTGATACACCAAATCTTTGATTCGTCAACGCGGAGAGCGTGACGACGCAAATTCCAAAGACTGTAAGGGCTATGACATTAAGGCTCGTCAACCTTCTCATGGCTTTGATTATACGCTTGAGGCACAAAGCGACTCAATGGATGTTGTGCGAATATGACCTCTCACACAGAGCGCGCTGCGCGTCACTCTTCAGTTTTTTCCAACTGCGTAGGCCATGCACCTTGTCCATTGCCGCCGCGGAACCAGATTCGCAACGAATTTGGATCTATCGAGGAAACCACGTACTCACGGTCAATCATGTGCACGTTGCCGTCGACTTCGATAGTCTCTCGTTTGACGACGCGATCGCCCGCTTTCAAACCAAGCGTCTTGGCCGCTGCAACATTGCGCATATATAGTTCGTCATCAATTTTTGCAGAAGCCACACGCACGCTGTCACTTGATAGTGCAAGTCCAAGAGCTTTACCGAATTCGACCTGACGATCCGTCGCTGGCTTAGGCAGTCCGGACAAAATCGCAGCCGACACTGCGTCTTCAATCCGAGCAGCAGCGACAAATTCGGTGTCGCCGCACAGGTTGACACCTATAAGGGTTGCTACACGCAACTGTTCAATAGTCGGATTTGAATTTCGAGCCATATTCCCTCCTTGATCTCGGTTCGGATGAGGCAAGGGGATCACCTCCCTCCATTCTCCACCAGTGCAGCGATCTGGACGAACTCGATGGTGGGGCGCACGCCATACAGGCCGGTGATGCGCTGGAGAAGCTCATCGGTAAAGAACGCCTTGGCCGCCTCCTCTGAATCCCAGACATAAAAATTCACCGCTTCGCGCCTGCTCACGTTGATCGCGAACGCCTTGGACCGCAGGCCCGGCATGCCTGCGAATTTCCCCTTTGCCCCTTCAGCGATCTTCGCGATCGCCTGTGCATCAAACTTCTCGCTGAATGTGAACGTGACGAAAACGCCGATCATGGTTCATTCCTTTCAGCCCCCCTCCTCCCCTCCCACTCGTTTTCGCCCTCTCGCGTTCACCCTATCGTTTTCACCCCACCGTGATGTATCGCTCCCCCCCGCTCCACCACTCCCTTGCACGAATCGCGATCAGAATGCGGAAGACTTGCGGGCTGTTTTCTTTTTCCTGGGGGAGGCGGGGGCGGCGGCGGTCGGCTGGGAAACCAGATGTGCGGCTTCTTCAAGCCAGTTGAGCAGTTCGTTGTCGATGTCCTTCTCGCTGGTCACGAGCACTTCGCAGTGACAGCGATTGCGCGAGCGCTGCTCGGCTTTGCGGATGCGCTTGGATTTGAGCGGCGCAGCGGTGACGATATTCAGGAGCAGGCCGCCGGTGCGCGGGTGGACGCCGGCGTACGCCGTGCCGTTCTTGCCGGCGTTGATATGCACGCAGGTGGATTTGGGATCTTCGAACACGAGGGAGGGATTCACGCGAGCGCGAAGGGCCTTGAGCAGGGCTGCGTAGATTGTGTCGCCGCCCTTGTCGGCGAAGAGTCGAAGCGATTGAGCGGATGATGCGGGCATGGCGGGTTCCTTTGTGGGCTCTATGGTACCTGCGCGAGGCTGAAAGCTCACAGGAGTGCCGGCTGGCCCGTTCTGCTGTTCCCCTCTCTCAATCGCGATGCGCCGTGGGCCCGGCGGTCCGGGTGACGCTGGATTGAAGCGGAAAGAGCAGAGATGAGAAGGATGCGGGCGAGCGATGAGGCGAAGGAACGATGGGAATGAGGTGCGGGATCAGCCTTCGTCTTCAATGGGTTTGGGGGGGATGATGTGCCAGATGAGCAGCCAGCGATGGCCGCAGGTGATACTTTACATAAGCTGGGCGATCTGGCCCTGTTTGGAACCAAGCGGGGAAGCATTGTGCGGGGCGAGGGCTTTGCAAACGCGGCAGGTGGAAATGATGGGCGAGCACTCACTGTCCACCGAAGCGTTGCGGACTTCATCGGACCAATCGACGCTTTCGTAGAGCCATCGGACATCATTCATGAATGCGATCTCATGTGCATAAGCCGAGATGGTATTGGTGCGATACTCTGCACCCGAGAAAAACAGGTCGAAAAAGCCAACATTAAAATCATTTCCGGGAAATTTCTCCTCACTCTCTCTGCGCGCGAATCTTTTCGCCGGCTCGGCTTGCTTCCTTACACACATTTGTCATTGCTGGCGAGGGCGCCACGGCATTGGGTGGTTTGTTCACTCGCGCGCCGAAGCAGGTTAATGCATCACGTCTGCGCATCCTCGGCAGGAATTGACGAGCGGGAATTCACGAATGGTTCATGGGGTGCTCACCTGAGAGCGGAATACTTCTGGTGTATCAAACGTGAATTCAGTTTTGAAAAGTTTGTCAATTCACTCGGTCCAGAAGGGATCGAATAGAAAGGAAGACACTATGTCAAATCAGCAACACACCCCAACTCACAACGAGATGAAAACCACCGATCCGCAGAACAAGCAGCAGTCACCCATGGGCAAGCAGTCCGAAGAGGAACAGAAAGATAAAGACAACCGAATGGGTGATGAAGATCAGCGGAATCGGCAGGGAGGCGAGACGCAGCGGACCCCAGACCCGGCGAAGCAGACGGGCAGGTAATTTAACTGCGAAAGGGGGGGACAACAGGGGGGATGATACGTTTCCAATGCAGCAAGATTCACGCAGCCATCGGGATTCCGAT
>DASZQE010000427.1:0-4096 GCA_035550175.1 Phycisphaerales bacterium
GGATGAGGGGTCGATGTGGCGTTTGATTCGAGATGATTCGACGAATTGGGGAAGTTTCCAAGACGTTGTGGTGCAGCAACAGCGGTCGCCTTTTGAGGAAGCTCCGCACGTTCCGGGCAAGGAAACACAGCGTGCAAATGAGAAGGGGGATTCGCTGGATTACTACGTGTACGAGTTTTCGACAGTGGTCTGGCCTGAGCATGAGGGGCAGTTGTCGGTGGATGTGCCGAGGATCACGATGGATTATCCGAGGCGGCTGGAGGTGCGGCAGGATTTCTTTGACCGGAAGTATCTGCAACTTGCGGATTCAAACCGGACGCAAGCGGTGGCGAAGATGCCGGAGATCGTGGTGAAGTCTGCGCCGCTGGACGGCCGGCCGAGTACGTACACGGGCGCAGTGGGGCAATTTGAATTTGAGGTGACGGCATCGCCAACGGATGCAGCGGTGGGCGATCCGATCACGTTGACGGCGACGGTGACGGATGTTTCGAAGAACGGCACGCGGATGGAATTGGTGCAGCCGCCGGCACTGGAGAGCGTGGATGAGTTGACGAAAGATTTTCGCATGCCGACTGATCCGCTGGCTGGGACGGTGAAGGGCGCGAAGAAGGTTTTCACACAGACGATCCGGGCGAAGAGCGATGACGTGAAACAGGTGCCGGCAATTCCGTACACGTATTTTGATCCGGAGATTGAAAAATACGTGACGAAGCGATCGCAGCCGGTGGCGCTGACCATTCACAAGGCGGCGAATCTGAACATGATGGATGTGGTGGCGAGCGGTGCGGGAAGAACGAACGGGACAGAGAACACTCAGTTGACGCAGACAACGGGCGGGCTGGTGGCGAATGTGGTTGATCCAAGTGTGTTGCTGGCGGAACAGCGGCCGGTCTCAAGGTGGGTTGTGAGTGCGATGATGGCGGCTCCGCCGCTGGCGTATCTGGGGATGCTGGGCGTTGCGGCCGTACGCAGGAAGACCCAGGCTGATCCGGCGGGACAGCGACGGGCACGCGCAGCTCGGGAGGCGAGAGCGGAAATTGCGAAGGCGAAGCGAGCGGCGAGTGCGGAACAGGCGGCTCTGGCGGCAGGTGCGCTGCGGGATTACGTGGCAGACAGGGTGAATGCTGCGCGCGGGACGATGACGCGCGAAGAAGTCGTTGATGCGCTTCGGGTTCGGAGCATTGGTAATGAGATCATCGGAGGCGTTGATGATGTTCTGATGCGGGGAGAGTCTGTGCAATATGCGGGAATCGCAGCATATGACGGGCAGAACGTGTGCGAGCGGGTTGAAGAATTGATTGCTGCGCTTGAGCGGGAGGGATTGAAGTGATGAATCGCGGAGTCATTTTCTTGTTTTGTGTGATGTTGACGGCCGCATTTGTTCGCGCGGCGATCGCGGGGACATTGAGCGATGAGCAACGGAAACAGACGCTGAGCGAAGCGCAGGCGGACTATGACAAGGGTGTTTCGCTGAAGCGGGATCAGGGGGATGCTGCGAAGAAATCGTTTGAGTCGGCGGCGCAGCGATTTCAGTTGCTGGTGGATGACGGCGTGGTGAACGGGCCGGTGCTGTTTGATCTTGGGACTGCGTACATGCAGGCCGGTGACTTGGGGAAGGCGATTCTGAATTACAAGCGGGCGGAACGGTTGATGGGGAGTGATGAGCATTTGCACACGAATCTGGAATACGCGAGATCGCAATGCAGGACGCAGGTTCAGGCATCCGCAGAGGGAGCGATCGGCGGGGTCCTGAGGAGATGGCACGAACGGTTTTCGCTTTGGACAAGGCTTGTGGTGTTCGGCGGCGCGTATTTGTGTTTCTGGGGCGCGCTGATGGTGCGCATGAAGCGACGAGGTCGCGTGCTGGGATTTGTGCTGGCGGTTGCGTTGCCGGTGTGGATCGTGAGCGGGGCATCGGCGGCGGTGGATGTATTCGGATTGATGCCGAATCGGAACGGCGTGGTGGTGGCGGACAATGTGGTGGTTCGCAAGGGGAACGGCGAAGGGTTTGATGCGCAGTTCAACGAGCCTTTGCACGAAGGTGTGGAGTTCAAGACGATCGAAGTGCGTGGGGATTGGGCGAACATTGAATTGCCGGACGGGAAAACTGGGTGGTTGCAGACGTCGGCGGTGGAATTTGTTGATCCTCAGGCTGTGCGAAGCTGAGTTGCGAGCGGAGAGGCGGCGTCATAGGCTCAGTTGATGGCTGTAACTGTTGCAACACACGAAATTGCGCCGCCTGCGCCGTTCGAGGGCATCGAGCGAAGCGAATGGCTGCTTGATCCTGAATATCACTTTTTGAATCACGGCAGTTTCGGGGCAAGGACGCGCACGGTGTTGGCGGCGCAGATGAAATACCGCGAAGCATTCGAGGCGCGGCCGATTGAATTTCTGGGACGGAAGTTTGAAGGGATGCTGGGTCAAGTGAAGGAACGAGTGGGGGAATTGCTGGGTGCGCAGGGGAAAGACCTGGCGATGATGACGAACGCAACGGAGGGAGTGAACGCGGTGTTGCGTTCGTTGAAATTCGAGCCCGGCGATGAATTATTGACGACGAATCATGTATATAACGCAGTGCGTCAGACGATGAACGTGCTGGCGAATCGAGCAGGCGCGAAGGCGGTGGAGGTGAACGTGCCTGTGCCGGTGCGCGGACCGCAGGATGTGGTGCGGGCGATTGAGGGCGCGATCACTGAGCGGACGAAATTGATTGTGGTGGATCATGTAACTTCGCCGACAGCACTGGTGTTTCCGGTGAAGGAGATCATTGAGCTTGCGGCGAAGCGAGGAATTGACGTGCTGGTGGATGGAGCGCACGCGCCGGGAATGCTGGATGTGAAGATTGAGGAACTAGCGCCGGCGTACTACGCGGGGAATCTGCACAAGTGGGTGTGTGCGCCGCCGGGGTCTGCGTTTTTGTGGGTCCGACGTGACAAGCAGGCGGGAATTCTGCCGCCGACGATCAGTCATCATTGCATGGAGGGATTTGAGCGGGCGTTCGGTTGGCAGGGCACGCGAGATGTTTCGAGCTGGCTTGCAGTGACGGATGCGATCGGGTTTCTGGAACAGCATTCGCTGACGAAGATTCGGGCGCACAATCACACGATGGCGACGTGGGTGCAGGCGATGTTGTGTGAGCGATGGGGTGTGGAAGCGAGCAGTCCGCTGGATGGGCAGATGCTCGGCTCCATGGCGACGGTGCGGCTGCCGGAGGGTGTGCGCAAATTCGGGAAGGCCGAGGCATTGCAGGCGGAGATCTATTCGCGACACAAAATTGAAGTGCCGGTTGTGGATTGGAGCGGCGCGTGGTGGGTGCGGCCATGCTGTCAGGTGTACAATCGTCCGGAGCACTATGAATTGCTCGGTGACGCAGTGAAACACCTGGCGAGTTGAGGATAAATCGAAGCGATGGATATTTTCTATGACATGTACGATTCGCTGAACAATCCGCCGATGCGGCACGCGATGTTCGTCCATATGCCGATCGTGCTTTCGATATTGGGATTTTTTTTCGTCGTGCTTGCGGCACTGAGACCGAAGTCGAAGGGGCAGCGGGCGCTGGCCATATTCCTGTATGCACTGTTGATTGTGGCGGCGTATTTCACGGCGGATGCAGGAGACGGCGCGGAGAACGCGATCAACGGGAAATTGTCGGCGGAAGCGGTCGCTGTGCTGGATGAGCACGAATCGATGGGGCAGCAAGTGTGGGTGTTTGGAGCATCGGTGCTGACGCTGCTGGTGATTTCATCGTTACCGAACAAGATGTTGAGAGTGGGCGGACACGTGTTTTCGATCATTCTGTCCGGGTACACGCTGCTCTGGGTGTCGGAAACGGCCCACTACGGAGGAATGCTTGTGTATACGTACGGAGTGGGTCCGGCGAAGCAGCCTGAACGAGGGCCGAAGGTGGACCTCGAGGTGCCGATCAATCCATCACCGGCCACGCCGGCGGGAACGACAATGCCGACAAGTTCACCAGCGGCGAGCATGAGCGAGGAAGAGGCGCGAGTGGCATTCTTCCGAACGCAGGTTCGGCCGATTCTGGAAGAGAATTGCCTGCGGTGTCACAACCCGGTACGTCACAAGGGGGATTTGG
>DASZQE010000428.1:0-6550 GCA_035550175.1 Phycisphaerales bacterium
CGCAATGCAGTTCGCCTTGCCGGTAATGAAATTCATCCATGTCTGTTCTGCCGAACACCTTGAAACGACTTAAAATCTCTTCACGCCCGGGTCGGCTATCGTAGCCTCCCTGCGGCTCCGCCGCCGACTTGGCTGATCCTGTTTCCAATCGTGATTTACAATTACACCGACGAATGACGCCCGAATTTCGCAGAATTTTTCCCAACGCCCTCACCGTGCTGCGACTCTTCCTCGCAGGGGCGTTCTTCGCCGCGCTCAACGCCTATCGCTATCCATCAGAAGACCCTGTCCTCGCCAACGTCGCCATCGCGCTCTTCATCATCGCGGCAATCACCGACGCATACGACGGCTATCTCGCCCGCAAGTGGAATGTGCAGTCAACCTTCGGCCGCATCATGGATCCTTTCTGCGACAAGGTCCTCATCCTCGGCGCGTTCGTCTATCTCGCTGGTCCTCGCTTCGTCGTCCCTCAATGGGTTGAGCAAGGCAACTTCTTCACCATGGCGACCGGCGTCTATCCCTGGATGGTCGTCGTCATCCTCGCTCGTGAGCTGCTCGTCACCAGCATTCGCGGGGTCGTTGAAGGCATGGGCCAGAGCGGCGCATCACACTGGGCCGGCAAGGCCAAGATGATCCTTCAGTGCATCATCGTGCCCATCATCCTTTTTCTCGTCGTCAACTTTCACACTGCCGACCAGACTTGGGCCATGTGGATCTGCCACATCCTCGTCTATCTCACGCTTCTCGTCACGCTCTGGTCAGGTGTCCCTTACGTCACCGCGCTCCCTCGTCTCATGCGCGGCGACAAATCCAGGACTGAGCAGTCGAAATGAACCTCAGCCGCGCTGCGCTCTCTGCCTTCGGCCTCGGCTTCATCCCCAAAGCCCCCGGCACATTCGGCTCTCTCCTTCCCATCGTCTTCGCCGCAATCGCCCTCACTGCACACGCCTCGTCATCTGTTATCAACTTCTCACTGATCGCGTTCGGCCTGGCCTTCTCGCTCGCCTGCATCATCTTGACCAGCAAGGCTGAACAAAGTTCAGGAAAGAAAGATCCCGGATGGATTGTTGCCGATGAAGTCGCCGGCCAATCTCTCGCACTGCTGCTTCCATGGACAGCCATCAATCAATCCGCGAATCGCTCACTCACTCCTTGGCTTCTCCTCATCGGCGCGTTCATCCTCTTCCGCCTCTTCGACATCACCAAACCTCCGCCGATCCGCCAATCACAAAACCTCCCGCACGGCTGGGGCGTCCTCATCGATGACCTCCTCGCTGGCGCGCTCTCTCTCGCCATCCTTCAGCTCATCTGCCGCCTCTGGCTTCTCAAATAATCTCAATCACCCGTGCAAATCAACTCGTCGGCTTGCTCCACGCAAAGTCCGCGTCTTTGTGCAACACCCCCGCGCTCTGATTGATGCATCGCTTGCAGATGTGCGCCTCCGCATGACTCGCGTTCGTCCAGTGAGCTTCCTCGCGCTCTTCCAAACACATCGTGCATTTCATCCCCGCGATCTGTCCCACACTCCGCTTCTGCAGCACCACGTCCCTGTATGCCTCCTTCAGACAATTCCCGCAGATGCACGCCCCATGATGCCCCTCAACCATCGGCAGCGTCTCGACCCACTCCGCGCCGCAAAAGTCACACAGAATGTCCGACATCTCCACATTCGCAGGATCAGTCCCGGGTCGTTGCATCGGATTTCACTTCCCTGCCGTCGGCTTCACTGACTCCACCACCCGCCACGTCATTGGATTCACAGAGCAGTCAATGTGAACCATGAAAAATCCCCCGCGATGTTCCTTCACCAGCGGCCACATGAACTTCCGGTCTGTCTCCGGAATGTTCAGCTTCTCAATGTCATTCACATGTACCCATTCCAGCGCGCCCTCATCAAAATTCATCACCTTGATGTCCGCCCTCCGCACCGGCCGCGTCACCTCATACAGAAAAATCAGCCAGTGCGTCTGCTGCTCATACGCCCGCTCCGACACGATCCCCGTCAACCGGATCGCCTCGATCGGAATCCTGAGACCCGCTTCTTCATGAATCTCCCGCACCGCGCACTCATGCGGCCCCTCGCCCGTGTGCAGGTCTAGTTTCCCGCCGATTGGCGAATACATCCCTGCGTTCGGTTGCTTCCGCCGATGCAGCATCAGTAGGCATCCCGCCTCGTCATACAAATAACACAGCACCGCAATCTTGTATGGCAGCGCACCCGCATGCCCTTGCTCCGCCATTCGCGTCACAGATTGTTCCGCCGCATTCGTCATGTGTTCACGCCGTCACCGTCGCAGGCAGCAGATCCGCCGCCGCAAGCAATTTCCGAATCATCGCAACATTCCCCGCCGACGTCTGGCACATCGGCAGTCGCAGCGCCCCGGTGTCCTTCCCCATCAACTGCATCGCCGCCTTCACCGGCACCGGATTCGTGTCCAGCGACAGCAACCCTCGCGCAACCGGCAGCAGTTCAAAATGAATCTCCCTCGCCCTTTCAAAATCCCCGCTGTTGAACGCTTCGCACAGCGCCGCCGTCTTCGCCGGCAGAATATTCGAAATCACCGACACCACGCCCACTCCTCCTACAGACGCAAACGGCAGCGTCAGCGAATCATCTCCCGACAGCAGCGCCAGCTCCGTCCGCGCCAAAATCTCCGACGCTGAATCCAGCGACCCCGTCGCCTCCTTGATCGCCTGTATGTTTGGATGCTTCGCCAACCGTTCCACCGTCTCCGGCGTCAGCGCCACACCCGTCCGCCCCGGAATGTTGTAGAGACAAATCGGCAGCTCCGCCGAATCCGCCACCGACATGAAATGCCTGTACAACCCCTCCTGTGATGGCTTGTTGTAATACGGATTCACCTGCAGCGACGCATCCGCCCCCGCCGACCTCGCAAACTTGTGCAATTCAATCGCGTGCGCCGTCGAATTCGACCCAGCCCCCGCAATCACGCTCAAACCCAGCGGCCGCGCCAACTCCACAGCCTTCTGCACCAGCTCGTGATGCTCCTCCTCCGTCAGCGTCGGCGATTCCCCCGTCGTCCCGCACGGAACAATCCCGCTGATCCCCGCTGCCGCCTGCTCACGGATGTTCCGTTCATAGCTCGCATAATCCACCGCCGATGCATCCGTATTGAACGGTGTCACCAATGCCGTAAACGCGCCTCGAAACAATGTCTGTGTCTCATCCATAGTTCTGCTTTCTGCAACTCCTCAAAAACTCAATCGCGCTCGCAAGCCTCTCGCATCAACCTTTTCATCTCCGCCACCGCTGCACGGAATCCTATGAACACCGACCTCGCCACGATCGCATGCCCGATGTGCAATTCCCGAATCCCCGCCAATGCAGCAACCGGCTGAACATTGAAATAATTCAGCGCATGCCCTGCATTGAACCGCATTCCATGCGTCCGAATCAACGCACCCGCCTCTCGGATCTTCCGCAATTCCTCAGCCACCGCTTCGCTTTGCGCATCTCTCCCCGCTGAAAAAAACGCATGTGCATACGGCCCCGTGTGAATCTCGCACACCGAAAACCCCGCTTCGTGCGCAGCCTCGATCTGCCTCGCATCCGCATCAATACACGCCGACACCGTCAATCCCCCGTCTCGCAGCTTCGCAACCACCGTCTTCAGCCGCGAAACTTGCCCCGCCACATCTAATCCCCCCTCCGTCGTGATCTCCTGCCTCCCCTCCGGCACCAGCATCACCAGTTGCGGCTTGACCTCAACCGCAAACTTCACCATCTCCTCAGTCGCCGCCATCTCCAGGTTTAGCTTCACGTGAACGAGTTCCGCCAACCTGCGGACATCATCGTCCTGAATGTGCCTGCGATCCTCGCGCAGATGAACCGTAATCCCATCCGCACCGCCTAGATGCGCCTCCACCGCCGCCCACACCGGGTCCGGTTCATACGTCCGCCTCGCCTGGCGGATCGTCGCCACATGATCAATGTTCACGCCGAGTTCTATCACGGACTCAAGGGTAGTGGCCCATCCACACGCGGACAAGAACCGTCCGCCTTCATGCTTCAAATGGATGCTCCCCAACCCCCCTGTTATACTTGGCCGTCACTGACGCCGATCGCAGCGTGGAGGCTGGAATGTCCGAGTCTATGTTCGCCAAGAAACTGGGCCAGTTGAACACCGAGCTCATCGCCCAGGGTCAGCGTGTTGTGGACCTCACCATGCACGCGGTCGAAAGCTACTTCGACCAGGATGACAAAAAAGCCGACGCCGTCATACGTGGCGATGCCGAAATCGACAATGCCGATGTCCGCATCGAACGCGCCTCCATTCCCATGATGGCCATGGGCGAAACCGATGAACACGAAATCCGTTACGTCCTCACCATCGTAAAGATCAACAACGAGCTTGAGCGCGTCGCCGACTGCGCCGTCAGCATCGCCGAGCAGGTCCGCCTCAGTTCCAAGACAAAGGAAAAAATCCCCGAGCGATTCCGCGTCATGGCCAACAGCGTCGTCGGCATGCTTCGCGATGCCTCCCAGGCCATGAAAAAGCTCGATCCTAGCCTGGCCGAACGCATCCTCAGCTTCGATGACGCCGTCACCAAGTTCACCCGCGAACTCATGGATATGGCTCTCGCGGAAGTCGCAAAAGGTCGCGCCAGTGCCGCCTTCGCCGGCTCCATGCTGACAGTCATGAAATGGCTCGAACGCATCGCCGACCACAGCACCAACATCTGCGAGCAGCTTATCTACCTCGAAAGCGGAAAAATCGTCCGCCACTCCGAGGAAGGTTGGAGCAAGCCCGCGCTTCCCACCTGATCATGGCGGCGTTTGCGGAGTGATTCGGAACGAAAGGATTGCACGAGGAATCAAGGCGGTGAGTGATGAATGAGCAGGCGGTGGTGGCGGACACGGAACAATCGATCCGATCAATGCTGAAGCGCTACGGTCAGGATCACGTGTTGACCTTCGCCGATGAACTTTCAAAATCGCAGAAAGCCTCCCTCTTCGCGCAGATTCAGGCCCTCGACTTCAACGCACTTCAAGACCTCATCGCCGAATACGTCAAAAAGCGGCCCGCAACTCATCTCCCTCACAATCTCGAGCCTGCGAAATACTACCCATACGATGCTCGTGGCGCCGACGCCTACGACGCCCCTCGTTACAGATCGCTTGGTGAGGAACTCATTCGCGCCGGCAAGGTCGCCGCCTTCACCGTCGCCGGCGGTCAAGGCACGCGCCTCGGCTGGAACGGTCCCAAGGGAACCTTCCCTTCCACTGTCGTCACCGGAAAACCGCTCTTCCGCATCTTCGCCGAGCAGATCCTCGCCACGCAGAAACGCTTCAACGCATCCGTCCCCTGGTACATCATGACCAGCCCGCTCAACGATGCCGATACCCGCGCCTTCTTCGCCGACAATCGCTACTTCGGTCTTCGTCGTCAGGATGTATTCATGTTCCCGCAAGGCGTCATTCCTTCATTTGATGCCGCCACAGGAAAACTTCTCCTCTCAGAAAAATGGGAACTCGCCGTCAATCCCGACGGCCACGGCGGTTCCATCAAGGCTCTCCGCGATTCCGGCGCGCTTGAAGACATGAAGCGCCGCGGCGTCCGGCAGATCAGTTATTTCCAGGTGGACAACCCCCTCGTCCGCGCCATCGACCCTCTCTTCCTCGGCCTTCACGTCCACGCGCCCGACAGCAGCGGCGAAATGTCCAGCAAGATGGTCGCTAAAACCGACCCTGCCGAGAAAGTCGGCGTGTTCTGTCGCAGCGATGGCAAAACCCGTGTCATCGAATACAGCGATCTGCCCTCTCAGCTCGCGGACTCGCGCGATGCCCAAGGCCGCCTCCGCTTCAACGCCGGCTCGATCGCCATTCACGCCATCTCGGTCGCCTTCGTCGAAAAACTCACTGAAGAAGGCAAGCGTTTTGCGCTCCCCTATCACCGCGCCGATAAGAAAGTCCCCTGCATCGACACCGCCACTGGCGAACGCGTCGATCCTTCCGCGCCCAACGCTGTCAAGCTCGAAACATTCGTCTTCGATGCCATCGAGCTCGCCCAGCATTCCATCGTCTGCGAAACGCTGCGCTCCGAGGAATTCGCGCCCATCAAGAACTCACAAGGCTCGGATTCTCCTGCAACCAGCGCACAGGCCCAGAGCGATCGCCATGCATCCTGGCTCGAATCACAGGGCGTCTCCGTCGCCCGCAACTCTTCAGGCTCCGCCGCCGCAAAAATCGAAATCTCCCCCCTCACCGCAATGGAAGCTGATCACCTCAAATCCGCAAAACTCCCCCGCTCCATCGAACCCGGTGCAGAAATCGTCTTGTGAGAACAATTTTGAATCTTTACGAGCCCCACGCGCGAGCGTGGGATTTATCGCATTGACGTGCCGCTTCAGTTCATTCCTCGATGACATCAATGTGCAGTTCATGCCGATTGATCGGATGTATGCGATTCAATGTCTGGCTGTTTGGATTTCTGGCTTTTCTCACTCCGCCGTCGGCTCATACATCAGATACTCGTTCCGCCCGGTGCCCCGGTGCCACGACTCGCCCGGCTCTGCGGGAGAGTCGTGC
>DASZQE010000429.1:0-3276 GCA_035550175.1 Phycisphaerales bacterium
CGGAGTAGAGTTGCCGCTGCGCACTCAGCACAATCAGAAAATCGGTCTGCCCGGCGCTGTACAGATGGATGGACAGATCCACCGCATGTCGATTGGCGTCCGCTGAATCCACCAGCGCAGAACGACGCTGCTGTTCTCGTGTGAAATTGACCAGAGAGGTTTCCACATCCTGAAGCGCCGTAAGCACCGACTGCCGATAGGTAAACAGCGAAGCCTCTGTCTCCGCCCGGGCTTCTTCAATATTGCCCTGGATTCTCCCGCCGGTGAACAACGGCAGCGAAACAGCCGGCCCGATTGACCAGAAGCGATTCGCTGCCGTTGCAAGTGAACTTGGATGGTCTCCTTGGAATCCGAATGAGCCGGTCAGCGAGAACTTTGGAAACTGATCCGCCATCGCCACCCCGATTCGCGCCGTCGCTGAGTGCAGATCTGCATCCGCCCGGCGAATATCAGGTCGCCGCTCTAGCAAATCACTCGGCAATCCGACTGGAATCTGCCCGGGTATCACCGGCGGCTCTGATGCGGCGGAAAGCTCTTCAAGCAGAAACCCGGGCTCACGTCCGGTCAGCACGCTCAGCGAATAGATCGCCGTGCGAACCTGTGCGTCGTACACGGGAATCTGGGACTCCGTCTGCGTGACGTTCGCTCTCGCGTTGGCCACATCCAGCGCGCTCACGAATCCTGCCTCAAGGCGCTCTTGTGTCAATTTGAGTGTTTGTTGCTGCGCCGCCAGGTTTCGTTGAGCAATCTCAAGCTGGCGCTGCGAACCGCGCAGCTCGAAGTACGTCGTCGCAACTTCCGCCACAAGTGAAATCAAGACATCATCGCGGTCGTATTCCGCTGAATGAACATCTGACTGCGCCGCTTCAACATTTCTCCGAACGCCGCCGAATACATCAATTTCCCACGTCGCATCGAACCCCGCGCGGAACAGATCCCTTCCGCTCCCGCCCCCGTTTCCGTTTCGTGAATATGAGGCTGACGCATCCACGCTCGGATATTGTCCGCTTGATGCGATCGACAATGCCGCGCGAGCCTGTCGGATTCGTGTCTGGGCCGCAGCCAGCGTCAGATTTCCTGTGGACGCCGTCTCAATGAGCCTTGTCAACTGCGAATCATTGAATTGCTTCCACCATTCCGTCAAATCAGCAGGTTCGCCGCTCGGCATGGTCGCAACAGGTCGATCCGAGATTTCTCCCGACATCCCGGTCCACGCCGGTGCTGTTGTCGATTCCGGCGTGACATAATTCGGCCCAACCTCACAACCGACTGCCGCAATGGCCATCGTCACAAGAACGCTTCGCCATCCGATCTCAATCACATCACAATATCTGCGTTTTGACATCATTCTCATTCGTACCTGAGCGCCTCAATGGGATCCAGACGCGAAGCTTTCCATGCTGGATAAAACCCGAATACGATCCCGACCGATGCGGAGACAACCAGCGATGCGACAATCGCCTCAATGGATGGTTCAATCGGCCACAGAAGAATTTGGTGAACAAGCATTGCGGACCCGATGCCGATGGCGAGTCCGAGCAACCCGCCCAAAAGACACAAGACCGTGGCCTCGATCAGAAATTGCGTGAGGATGTCCCTCGCTCTGGCCCCCACCGCCATGCGAAGCCCGATTTCTCGCGTGCGCTCCGTCACGGAAACAAGCATGATGTTCATGATCCCCACGCCGCCGACAAGCAGCGAAATCAAGGCGACCGCCAGCAACAGATTGGTCATGACATTCGCGGTCGATGAAAGTGCGTTGGCGGTTTCCGTCATGTCACGTATCGAGAAGTCCTCAGGCTCGCCTTCCCGGATTCGATGTCGCTCTTGAAGCAGTTGTGTGATTTGCGAAATCGCAGGTCTGATCTCGGCGTTCGATCGTGCTGAAACAAGAATCTGATCCACATTGGCGAACCGCACGGTCGTGGGCTGAGTGAGCGCGTCCTCCGACGTTGGAGCGGGAAAAACGCTTGTCGTACCCGGATACACCGAACTTGTTGATGATGATGTGCTTCCTCCGCCGTTCGCCGAGGCCCCGCTGCCCGATGATCCCGAAACTCGATATTTGATCGTCGTCCACGGAGCCAGCACGATGTCGTCTTGATCCATCCCGAAGGCATTCGCGCCCTTTCTCCCCAGCACACCGACCACGCGGAACGATACGCTTTGAATGCGAAGCTCCTGCCCAACCGGCGAAACGCCCTGAAACAACTCTCGCAGAACCGTTTGCCCGATGACGCACACCCGCGATGCATTGCGCACGTCCGCCCCTGCAAACATCTCGCCATCAGTCATGGCGTTCCAATCGCGCACAATCGTGTAATCGGGTGAAGACCCGATGATCGATTGCGGAACCCAGTTGCGATCCTGGTAGATCACTTGCGATCTCGCTCGAACGATCGGCGCCGCATCTGCGACAGCTGGACATTCTTTCAGAATCGCGCTGCAGTCTTCGTCCGTCAACGTAAAAACGCTCCCCGCACCGAAGGAAACTCCCCCGCTTGCGGCCGTCCCGGGAATGATCAGCAGATTGTTTGCACCCATGCTCGAGATGGATTTCGCGATTGCCGACGAAGACCCCTTGCCGATCTCCATCATCGCGATGACCGCAGCAATACCGATTACGATGCCCAGCACCGTCAGCGCGGAACGGGTCACATTTCGCCGGAGCGCTCGAAGAGCCGTCTGCAATGTCTTTGCAAGCTTCATCGAGATTCTCCCCCTGGGTGTGACGCCATGAGGTGTGACTGCTGGCGTGCCGTCTCATTGGAACGCGCTGCACGGGATTTCTTTGGTGTCTGCGTCTCATCCGCTTCAATCACCCCATCGCGCATCCGTATGTTCCGCCCTGTGTGCGCCGCAACAACCGGATCATGCGTCACAATGACAATCGTGATCCCTTCGTCAGCGTTGAGATTCTGAAGCATCGCCAGAATCTCCTCCGTCGTCCGTGAATCAAGATTCCCGGTCGGCTCATCCGCAAACAGGACCGGCGGACGATTGACCAGCGCCCGCGCAATCGCGATGCGCTGCTGCTGGCCGCCTGACAACTGGCTCGGCGTGTGATCCATGCGCTCCGCAAGCCCAACTCGATCGAGCAACTGTTCCGCTCGACGGCGGCCGTCGTGATCGGAAAGGTGTTCGGTTGAATAGGCCAGCGGCATCATCACCTGTTCAATCGCGGTTGTGCGCGGAAGAAGATTGAATGACTGGAATACAAAGCCGATCTTCTGATTGCGAAGTCGCGCACGACCATCATTGGAAAGACTGGTGGTC
>DASZQE010000430.1:0-14501 GCA_035550175.1 Phycisphaerales bacterium
CATCCACACCTATATCATTGCTTCAGCGATGCGCCGCTCACTCCAAACTGGGCGGCTGCATCGCGCGCCATGAATGCCCCAGCATCCAATCTCACCCGCGCAGCAGCGGCGTCAATCGTCGTCCACGCTCTTGCGCTCTCCGGTCTTGCTTATCTCAACTTCACATCCCTGCCGCAACTTGACATTGCGCCAGGCGCATCTTCTGCGTCTCGTGTCTCGCTCATTGAGCACGACACCACGTATTTCAAGGAGTCGTCACCCGTTGATGCCGCGCTTGAAGAGCCTGCGGATTCATATTCCGCGATGATCGAAGCTCAACATGCGCTCCTGCAACCGCTTCAGCATGCTGAGTTGAATGTGCTCGTGAATCTTGTGCAAGCTCGTGTATTCACTCGCCTGACTCGTCAGCAGGCCGCCCATACGATTCCGACAATTCAGGTTCCCGCAACTTCTGTCGCTGAGCATGAGACTGATGCGCCGATCACGGGCGATTCGCCAACTGCTCCACCATCATCGGCACCGCAGGCCCTTACGGCGGCTGCGCAAGCGGACTCGCCACGCATTCCAGTGAATGTGCCTGTGACATCGGCCACGGTTGCGGTTGAAACCGTGACGACATCGACATCCGCCGACTCGGGGTTTGCGCTCAGCCCGACACCCCTGTCTCAGAACAAGCCACCTCGCTATCCGCTGCAGGCATTGCGAGATCATCTCGCAGGCACCGTTCTGCTTCGCCTCATCATTGAGCCGGACGGCACGGTTTCAGAGGTCTCGATTCTCGATTCATCCGGTTTTGAAATCCTCGATACGTCGGCGATTGAAGCTGCCAGACGCTGGCGCTTCCAACCTGCTCAGGAAAATGGCACGCCCATCCGCGCGGACATCACCGCTCCTGTAAACTTCATTTTGAAATAGCGGTTATCAGGACCGGGATTCGCAATTTCCTCGCATGCCTGCACGCACACTGACAACTCGTCCGCTTTCCGCTGCGCAGCTCAGCAAGACTTCAGAGTATGTGGAACGTCATCTCGCCGACCCGATTCACGTGAACGACCTTGCTGCCATTGCCAACATGAGTGCTTCGTGCTTTGCGCGCCTTTTCAAACAGGCCACCGGCAAGACACCGCATGCGTTCATCGTTCGTGCCCGTGTGCAGCGCGCAGCCGAGCTTATTCGTCGTCATGGCAGTCGCTCGCTTGCCCAGATTGCGCTTGAAACCGGGTTTGCGGACCAGGCGCATCTGACTCGCGCTTTTCGGCGAGCGTTCGGCAAGCCGCCTGCTGAATACTGCCGGGACGATGGGAAAAATCATTCCGACACATCGTTCTGAATCCATCGATTCAACTGCCGAATCGACAGCAGTCGCACACAGAGCAGAATGCCGCCGCCATGAAAGTGGGGGTGAGAGGGATGCAGCAGGATTGTTCAAGATTTCCGATTTTGATCTCGTATTCTTCTGTAGTTCCAATTTCAGAAGGACAATCATAATGAACCAGACCATTCAAACTCCATCCAAGTCGGCATTTGAAATCACTCGCGCTTCGGATCGCGGTGCGACGGAAATCGGCTGGCTGCACGGCCGCCATTCATTTTCATTCGGCCGGTATTTCAATCCGCAGCGGATGAATTTCCGCGCCCTTCGCGTGCTCAATGATGACATTGTCGAACCGGCGGCCGGGTTCGGCGAGCACGGCCACGACAACATGGAAATTATCACGTGGGTTCTGGATGGCGAACTCGCTCACAGGGACAGCACGGGCAATGCCGGCGTCATCCGCCCGGGTGACGCCCAGGTCATGTCGGCAGGCACCGGGATTCATCACAGTGAGATGAATCCGTCACAAACGGATCGCGTTCATCTGTTGCAGATCTGGCTTCAGCCTGATGTTCGCGGACTTCAGCCTGCCTACGCGCAGAAATCCTTCCCAGTCGAAGGACGTGCAAACCGCTGGCAATTGATTGCCTCTCCCGATGCACGGGCCGGATCGCTCACGATTCATCAGGACGCCACGCTGAGCATTACCAACCTCACAAAGGATGCGCAACTGGCCGCAGTCATTCCGCAATCCCGGTTCGGTTATTTGCACGTGGCATTCGGCGAGGTGGTCGTCAACGGCGAAACACTTAGGTCCGGCGATGCTATCAGTTTCTCAGGTCCTGTGAATCATGGAATCAACGCAACGGCAGATTCGCAATTGCTACTGTTTGATCTCGCTTGATTCGGTTTCGGATTCCTGCAATTTCCGCCCAGTCTGCGAACCATCCGCCGGCTGGGCATTTTCCTCTGCGACGATGATCACGATCGGAGCCTTGCACGCGGGGCACACCTGCCATGCGCGGTCATCAATTGACCCGCCACCAAGCTGCATCGCATGCCCGCAGTTCGGACACGGTCCTGAGGGCGTGTACAACTGCACTTTCTTCAACATCGTCTTATACCCCAGAAAAATGCCGCCGATCGGCAACAGCCACGTTGTTACGAGGTGCACCAGCGGGATGAAAATGCACATGAATCCGCCGATCAGTCCACCCACAATATACATGACCCCTCTTGAAACCCGACTTGCAGTTGAAAAACGCACTACCTCCGCTGCGCCAATGGTCTCTCCACCGTCTGTTGCTTGAAACACAATTCGCTCTTCTGCCATTTCACTCCATTCATTGTCGCAAACACAGCGATCGTATCGCATCATGCTCCATCGTTGCACGCATGAGCCGAACGAGCGGCCTTCGCTTCAACATGTCATGCTCGACAACTATTCCATCGTCATGCAGAACCGTGATTCATTGCGTTTGAAATGGAAATTGCCGCGTTGATCAGTCCGATGTGCGTGTACGCCTGAGGATGGTTGCCGAGCGATCGCTTTGATTTCGGACACCACTCCTCCGGAGCGAGCCCAGTGGGACCGAACAGGTTCGCGAACCCATCCAGCAACGTCCTCGCTTCATCCAGCTTTCCAGCGAGCACGAACGATTCAATCAGCCAGGCGGTACACAGATGAAATCCGCCTTCGCTCCCAGGCAGCCCATCTTCGTAGAAATATCGATAAACCGTCGGGCCGGCACGCAATTGCTTGTTCACTGCTTCAATAGTGCTGAGGAATCGTGGATCGCTCCCGGGCAGCAACCCCGAGAGCCCGACATGCAGGCTCGCTGCATCAACTGCATCATGTTCATATGAGCCCGTGAAGCACTTCAGTTCATCGCACCATCCGTTTTCGAGCACGTCCTGGCGAATCATGTCGCGAAGCTTGACCCATTCCTCCGGAATCCTGCCCGAATAGGCTTTGGCCATCGTGAGTGCGCGGTCAACCGTCATCCAGCACATGACTCTTGAATGCACGTGGTTTCGCGCGTTGTGTCGAATTTCCCAGATACCGTGATCCGGTTCGTTCCAGCGAGCGCCGACTGCGGTCACCATCTTTTCCGTCAATCGCCAATGCTCGGATGAAAACGCGACGCCGTGATCCGCAAGGGAGGCCATCAATTCCATAATCGGTCCGTACACGTCCAACTGGAGTTGATTTGCAGCAGCGTTCCCGACGCGCACGGGCCGGCTTCCGCCATATCCTGAAAGCTCACGAATTTCTGCCTCGGGACTGAGCTGGTGGCCTGTCACGGTGTACACGGGACGGAACCATTCCTCAGCATCATCTCGGTCCAGGATTCCCAACATCCAATCAATCAACCGCGTTCCGGTCCCAGTTGAACCCAGCCGGCAGAGTGCAGTTGCGCCAAGTGCGGCGTCACGCAACCAGCAATACCGGTAGTCCCAGTTTCGCACGCCGCCCATGTGTTCGGGAAGTCCCATTGTGCCTGCAGCCGCAATTGCACCAGTCGGGCCGTACGAAAGTCCACGCAACACCATCGCACTGCGTCGCACGAGATCACTGTGAATCGGTGGAATCTGCAAATGGTCGAGCCATCCGGCCCACCATTTTCGCGTGTCGTCTCGTCGCTGCTGCTGCCGGACAACAAGTTCCTGCACAGTCGTGACCCCCACACGGAGTTCCAAGATCAGCGGATTCTTGTCCAACACCAATTTCGCGTGTGCGCGTTGATGTTGTCCCTCTTCAATCAATTCCCAGTCCACGCCCGGCGCACGAAGCACCACGGCCGTCAGCGAACCCTCGATCTGAATCCCATCATCAACTTTGGACAGACGTGTAGCATGGCGTCCGAAATCGAGTCGTGGAGCGAAATCAATTTCGATTTCGCCGGTTCCTTCGATGATTCGGATCAGGTCCGTTCGTCCGGCGCGCTGATATGCTCGTCCGCCTGAACAATCCATGTAATCGGTCACAGAGAACATCGACCATTCTGTTCGTAACTCGAATGAGTCGCCGACATACTTCTGACTCACCGCTTTCGACCCATTGACCGGTCGAATCGAAAAATATCCCGCCGTCGGTCCGCCGATCAGTTCCGCGAAGAGTGCGGGTGAATCAATCCGAGGCGCACAGAACCACACGATTCGCCCTTCGGGCGTCAACAATGCGACGGTGCGCTGGTCCGAAAGCATCGAGTGTTTTTCGATCGGCACAGCCTCCGATCCCTTGAGCCACTTCTCGCGCAGCTCCGCAAGTCGTGCAAGCACCCGGCCAGCTTCCAGCGTGTCCCTCACGCGATACGGTGCCCGTGTTTCCCCGCTGCCGACTTTCACGCCGACATCGGGACCGCACAGAATCGCCAGCGCATCCTCATCACTTTGATCATCACCGATGAACAGCGCTGCGGATGCGCCGACGCGATGCCGAATCTCCGCCAGCGCGTGTCCCTTATCCGTCGGAACCACGCTCAGTTCCATCACCATCTTTCCCGGCTTCAGGTAGACACCCGGCATCTTCGCAGGGCCGTCCATGATCAAATTCACAGCGTGCTTCGCATCATGATCGGCCGCCTGCCGATAGTGAAAGGCAACGCTCGCGGGCTTTTCCTCGATCTGAAAGCCCTTGATTCCATCCGCGATTCTCGCCATTGATGATCGGATTTCCTCTCGAAGGGAAATCAATTTCGGGTCCATCCGCCGCAGAAAATCCGGATCAAACTCGCTTCCGTGACTGCCGACCAGAAATACGCCTTCAGACAAACCTGAAAGTGCAGCTAAATCCCGCAGCGATCTCCCCGAGATCACAGCGGCATGAGTTTCCGGCATGCTTGCCAGTGCGTGCAATGCGACGATCGACTCGCGATTTGGTCGCGCAAGCGCCGGATCGTCCACAATCGGCGAGAGTGTTCCATCAAAATCACTCGCCACGAGGAGCACGGGGCTTCTTGCGAGTTCCTCAAGTCGTTGATTCAAGTCGTCCATGAACACTCCATCATGTTGGTTGACTCGTTCAAATATTCTGAGCCGAGAGCAGGATTCATTGCACAATGACATCCTAGACTGTACAAGATTAATAGTGCGACAGATGCTCCGATTCTTGATTGTTCTCCTCATCGGACTCGCAGTCCTCGGGTGGGTGTCTTCGCGCATCGTGAGCAATCTCACAAATGACTGGTTTCAGCGCGATATGGCATCGCGCGCTCAACTGGCTGTCAATGGCGCACGATCGGCGCTGGTCGAGCATTGGAATGACGCGGACACAGATCAGATTCGACAATCGCTTACGGCGCTCGCACACGATGAACGCATCCTCGGCGCCGCTGCATGCAAGCACAATGGGGATGTCATTGCCGCGACCCATGACTTTTCTCCGCAGATTTCGCTGGTTGAGATTGCTGCTGCGAATCAACCATCGGGCGCGAACACTGCAGGAGTGCAACCTTCAGGGCACGTTGTCAGTCTTGCAGGCGGTCGGGTTTTTGTGACGGCCATTCCAATCACCGCAGATGATTCCTCGGCTCTCGGATTTATCGTGCTCGTCAACGACATGGCCTATATCGACCGGCGCGAAGAAGAGGTTCACAAACTCATTCTCATCGCCTTCATCGTGCTTGCTTGCGCCGCATCGCTCATGACGATCATTGCCACGCGCGTTGTTCGCCAGGGCTGGACCGCAGAAATCCGGCGATTCCTCCGTGGCGGATCTCACCGTCGTGAATTCCAACCCATCGTCAAGGATCTCCGCAATCTCGTGGCACGCATTTCCACGGAACGTTCAATGGAGGACCAGAACGGGGCGTGGACGCCGGCCAGGCTCAAGCAGACACTGGCGCAATATCTTCACGGCGAAAAGATACTTGTCCTTGCCAATCGTGAGCCATACGTTCACGATCGCGTGCCCGGCGGAGCCATCAAGGTGCTTCACCCGGCAAGCGGTCTCGTCACTGCAATCGAACCTGTGATGCGTGCGTGCGGCGGCACGTGGATCGCGCATGGCAGTGGGGGCGCTGATCGTGAAACGGCCGACCGCAACGGACGGTTGCGCGTTCCGCCGGGCGAAGAGTCATACACGCTTCGCCGTGTCTGGCTCACACCGCAGCAGGAAAAGGGCTATTACTACGGATTTGCCAATGAAGGCCTGTGGCCGCTCTGCCATATCGCGCACGCCCGCCCAGTGTTTCGAACTGAGGATTGGGAGCACTATCAGCACGTCAACCAGATGTTTGCAGATGCTGTTGTTGAAGAATCCGACACAGATGACCCCATCATTCTGATTCAGGACTATCACTTCGCTGTCGCTCCTCGCATGATTCGCGAGAGTCTTCCGAAAGCCACAATCATCACGTTCTGGCACATTCCATGGCCGAACTCCGAGCGTTTCGGCATCTGCCCCTGGTCGCAGGAGCTCCTCGAAGGCATCCTCGGCTCAAGCATCATCGGGTTCCACACGCAGCTTCACTGCAACAACTTCATCGACAGCATTGATCGATTTCTCGAAGCACGCATTGATCGTGAACAGTTCGCGGTCATTCAGCAGCAACGATCCACGCTTGTCCGGGCGTACCCTATTTCCGTCGAATGGCCGAATCATTGGGTTGATGCTGTGCCGCCCGTAGCGGAGTGCCGCCAAAGCGTTCTTGAGGAACTGCATCTGAAGCCGAATGCGCTCATCGGCGTCGGCATTGACCGCCTTGATTACACCAAAGGTGTCGAAGAACGTCTCTGGGGTGTCGAGCGTCTACTTGAACGCTTTCCGGAATTCTGCGGACGTTTCACCTTCGTTCAGCTCGCAGCGCCCAGCCGCACGGTCATCGAGCGATACCGGCAGCTCAACGACAGTGTTGAGCAACTCGCAGACCGTATCAACAACCGCGTCGGTGACGGCGAGTACCGTCCGGTCATTCTTCTCCGTTCGCACCACGAACCGCCGACGGTATTCCGCTATCTTCGTGCTGCGAATCTCTGTTATGTGTCCAGTCTGCATGACGGGATGAATCTGGTCGCAAAGGAATTCATTGCGGCCCGTGATGACGAGCGCGGCGTGCTCATCCTCAGCCACTTCACCGGCGCATCGCGAGAACTCACTGAAGCACTCATCGTCAATCCGTATGATCTAGAGGAAGTCAGCGACGCACTTGCCGCAGCGCTTTACATGCGTTCCGACGAGCAGGCGGAGCGCATGCGCTCCATGCGAGCACTGGTTGCCGAATACAATATTTATCGCTGGGCCGGCCGCATGCTGATTGATGCCGCCACACTCCGCGCCCGCGAACGGTCCCGACGTTCAGCGCGCCGGCGCGCTCACTATGAACGCCTTCATCGCTGATGCCGACACGAATCACTCAGTCAAAAACAACACGACCCTCTTCGCAGAGGGCCGTGCAATCAACTCCGTTACCGGTTCCTTATTCGTCGCCTTGATCCGTGACTTCGGTCATTTGGGTCACGCTCTGGCCATTTGAAAAGGCCCGAGCCAGTTGTTCGCCGGTGGCAATCTCAACAGGCGACATCCTGCTCGTCAGGATGGTGAGCCGTTGAGTGGCTGTCGAATTGCCCTGTGCTGAAGCCAAGCTGTACCACTTGTATGCAGCGGTCATGTCCTTCTGCACGCCTTGTCCATGCTCAAACATGCCGCCCATGCGAACCTGCGAAACGGCCAGACCCTGGTCAGCCGCCTGCTGAATCCAGCACGCGCCTTCAGATGGGTTCTGCTCAACACCCACGCCATTGATGTACATCACACCAAGCGTGTCCTGCGCCATGGCGCGTCCCTGTGCCGCCGCTTGCGCCACCCACATGGCAGCCTGCGATTCGCTCTTCTCCACGCCCTGTCCGCGCAGATACATCAAGCCCAGATTCGATTGCGCCGGAGCATAGCCCCGCGTTGCTGCCTGCTGGAAATACTTCGCGGCGGTGCTTTCGCTCTGTGATCCTCCCATGCCATTCAGGCTCATGAATCCAAGCATGTACTGAGATCGCGCTGATCCCTGATTCGCCGCCATGCTCAACCACTTCTGGGCGCTCGCATAATCCTGGCTGACGCCCTGACCGTACAGGTACATCATGCCCAATTCGTGTTGTGCGGTCGTTGATCCCTGCTCCGCAGCAACCTGTCGCCAGTGCGCAGCTTCCAGGTAATCCTGCGTGAAGCCGATGCCTTTCGAATACAGGACGCCCATCAGGTACGCGCCCATAGTGTCGCCCTGGTCAGCCGACTGGCCGATCAGATCGCAGCCGTGTTCGACATTCTTCGGCACGCCTTGCCCGTTCAGGTACATCAACCCAAGTCGGCTCTGCGCACCTGCGTGACCCTGTTCAGCAGCAAGCGTCAGCCATTCGGATGCATCGCGTTCGCTTTGCTCAACGCCTGCGCCGTTCAGATAGAGCGTACCCAAGCTGTACTCAGCCGGTGCATATCCCTGCGCGGCGGACATCGTGTACCACTTCGCAGCCTCGTCGTAGCTCTGCGGAACTCCGTGGCCGTCTTCATTCATCATGCCCATCAGGTATTGCGAATGTGCATCGCCACCTTCAGCCATCGGCTGCCAGATCTGCAGAGCCTTGGCATAGTCAGCTTCGCTCATTGCGCCGGTTTGCGTGCTGCTGCACCCAGCGAATCCAAGGCCCGCCAGAGCGATGATCGAAAGAACAAGAACCCGTGACGACGTGGTGAATTTTCGGCTCATGCCCACCACTATCGGAATCCCCCAGTCCCCAATTAAGCCGATTTCTCAGCCCGCTTCCGCTCGTCCGAATATCCCGTTCTCCACATCTCTCGATGGACATCACTTTCCATGAGGTCGCTCTCGCACTGACCCATAACCAGTTGATAGCCATGTCGTCGTCGTTCGGGTGAGCTCAGTACACCGACGTCCCCGCCTGTTTCTCATACGTTTTCCCAAGTGGATTGCCCAGGCCGACGAGCGTGTCACCCGCAATCTGCAATTCCATCCTGTTCCCGTTCACGCTGAGGATCACATGTTCTCCCTCCACCCGATACTCACCTGCCGTTTCGTTTCCAAGGGCCGTCATATAGACCTGCCGTTCACGAAATTCAATCTGGTCAATGCCGTCGGCGCTCTGATACGTCCCGCTCAATCGCTTCTCGCAGCCGCTGAGCAGCGCGCACGCAGCCATTGCGGTGATGAACATGGACATCAATCTTCCTGATTTTCTCCTGATTATTCGCGTGTTCATGCCATGTTCCTCGCATCTGCCCGTTGGTTCCATCCATCCGCGCACGTACACTGTTGTTCCTTCCTCACATGCGAACAACAACAGGCGCTCCGCAGTGGTTTTCTGATTTTTTTTGCCATGAATGAGCCTTCCTTCCCAGATTCTTCCTCCCCAGCCATCACCCAGGGCTTTTACAACCAGCTCCGTGCGGTCGCCGATCGAGTATTTTCCGTTGAGCGTTCCGGTCACACGCTCCAACCCACAGCGGTCGTCAACGAAGCCTGCATGCGCCTGCTCTCGTCGGGCATGCCTGACCTGCCGCGCGATCAGCAACTCGCCATTGCCGCTCGTGTCCTCAAGCAAGTGCTCATTGATCATGCCCGCACTCGAGATGCAGACAAACGCGGTGGCGGTGTGCGTCCTCTCAATCTCGAACTTGACCCCCAGATTCTCGCTGACA
Organism: Phycisphaerales bacterium; assembly: GCA_035550175.1. GTDB lineage: Bacteria > Planctomycetota > Phycisphaerae > Phycisphaerales > SM1A02 > DASZQE01. The sequence goes on from DASZQE010000430.1 coordinate 9,966, forward strand.
ACACAACGCTCATCGATTTCCACGCTATCCGTTCAGCCCTCGAAAAACTCCGTTCACTCAGTGAGCGTCAAGCCGAGGTTGTCACGTTGCGTGTCTTTGCCGGCATGCAGATGGATCAGATCGCTTCCGCGCTCAATGTCTCGAAGCGCTCCGTTGAAGGTGATTGGACCGTCGCGCGTGCCTGGCTGCGTCGGGAACTCGCATCCGCGATCGGAGCATCATCGCCATGACTACTCCGGCCGACATCCACTCCCGCGCCGCTGAGATCTTTCTTTCGTTGCGCGAGCTTCCAAAGCACGAACACGCCGCAGCACTGAAGCTCGCTGTCCCGGATGACGAAACACTTCGCCGCGAAGTGCAATCATTGCTGGATCACGATATCCAAGATTATCCGCAATCCGATGAGACATCACCCTTTCCTGCCGCGTCTGCGGTTGTGCCGAACTTCCAGATGCCGCAACAGATCGGTCCGTACACAATCATCAGCCGCATCGGCTCAGGCGGATCAGGCGTGGTCTACCTCGCGGAACAGACCGAACCCATTCATCGCAAGGTTGCTGTCAAGATCGTTCCGCACGCGGCCATCAATCCAGAGATGGCCTCTCGATTCGAAGTCGAGCAGCGAGCCCTTGAACGCACCGACCATCCGAACATCGCTCGCATCCTTGATGCCGGCAGAACAGAAGATGGTCTCCCGTATCTCGTCATGGATTTCGTCGATGGTCTGCCGCTGACTGAATTCTGCAATCGCCATGTTCCTTCACCTTTCGATCGCATCAAGCTGTTTCTCCTCGTCGCGGATGCTGTGCAGCACGCGCACCAGCGCGGCGTAATTCACCGTGATCTTAAGCCAGCCAACATCCTGGTAACGCAGGAACCCAGCCGGCCGGCGGTTCCTCGCGTTCTCGATTTCGGCATTGCCAAGCCCGTTGCAGGCTCGCTCACCACTCATGCACCTGCCACCATCGGCCTTCCACTCGGCACGCCCGCGTACATGGCGCCGGAGCAGACCGGAGGTCAAGCCGTGGACACCCGTGCCGACGTCTACTCGCTCGGCGTCATCCTGTACGAACTGCTTTCCGGCGTACCCCCCATTCAGACCGACGGGAATATTCTCGATGCGTTGCGTCGCATACGCGATGAAGTTCCTCCGCCGCTCAGCTATTCCGTTTCCCGCAATCCGAAATCGAATGTTTCGTCCCGACTCTCGCGTTCGATGCTCGCTGATCTTGATTGCATTCTCGACATGGCTCTTCGCAAGAGCCCCGCCCAGCGCTATCAAACGGTTGCGGCTCTCATTGATGACGTGAATCGCCTGCTTCGCCGTGAACCGATTGTTGCGCACCCGCCCACGTTGCGCTATCGCGCAGCGCGATTCGCGCAGCGAAATCGTGCACTTGTCGCATCTGTGGCGATCATCGGACTCGCGCTGCTCGGAGGCATCACAGGTTTGACCATCGGTCTGGTCCTTGCGCAGATGCAACAGCGAGAAGCCGCCCGCCAGATCGATGAGAAAACGCGCATGAATGCCTTTCTCACCGATGATTTGCTCGCTGCGGTCGCACCTGATCAAGCCGGGTCAAACGTGACGGCCATGGACCTTCTTGATCGCGCGTCTCGCAAGGTCGATGTTCGTTTTGCTGACAATCCCCTGATCGCCGCCACCATTCATCACACCCTTGGTGTCGCTTATACACAACTTGGTGCGTACGAAAAAGCACGAAATCACATAGATGTCGCCCTGCAGCTCCGCCGACAGTATTCCGGTCCGAATTCGACTGAGACCATTCACTCAGAGATAGCCGACGTCGAGCTAACGGCTCAGCTTCAGAAGTTCGACCGTGCTGAGACCGCACTGACCTCGATTCTTGCCCGGGCTCGCGTGTTTCTAAACAAGGATGACCCAGTTCTTTATACCGCCATGGCTGACCTTGCGGTCATTCGTCTGTCTCTTGAGCGGACCGACTCAGTTGTACCTTTGCTGCAGGAGGCCCTTGCGGGTCAGGTTCGTTTGCTGCAGGCGCGTGATCCCAGCGTGCTTGCGACCCTTCGTTATCTCTCAATGGCCTACGGAAAGCTGGGTGATATCGACAAGGCTCTTCAAACGGAGATTGATGAACTCAAGATCGCGCAGGCGCTCGATGACCCTCCCCGCATGCAGATTCTCGCGCTCAACAACGATATCGGGGCGACCTATCAGGACATGAAGAAAAGCGATCTGGCAGCGCCTTATCTTCGTGATGCCTATGCCCAGGCCGTTGAACTTCTCGGCGAAGACAATCCCGGCACGCTGGTGATCCGTGGAAATCTTGCGAGCCTCGAATCGGACGTTGGCAATCCCCTACGAGCCGTTGAATTATTTGACAAGATTATTGCAGAAGACCAAAAGACGATCGGACCGAATGCCCAAGACACGCTGACCGCTCGTCACAATCGCTGCAATGCTCTGTGGAAAGCCAAAAAATACGCACAAGCTGAAACCGACCTTCGCGTGCTCCTTGATGACGTTCGTCAATCGCTCGGCGAAAAACACTGGTTCGTTGCACAGGTCAATTCCACACTCGCCCGCGTTCTTGCTGATGATAATCGCTACGCTGATGCCCGACCATTCGCGCAAGCCGCTGTTGACCTCTTCAATGAACTTCCGGATTTCGGACCCCGGAACAATCGCACAACAACAGCGGTCGATATGCTTCGCACAATAGAAGAGCGAATCGCGGATGAATCTTCGCATCAATCCGATTCATCAGCTTATCCCGTGACGACGCAACCCGAACTCGCCGAGTCAGCCCCGCGTTGATATTCGGTTCATTCCCCGTCTGCACCTCAATTCAGGTCAAGTGCTTTTCTCACGAGTTCCTTGCAAAATCCTGCAGGGCGTCTTTCGTCAACTCGCTTCGCCATCCCGACATCACTCGGAAATTTGCAGTGCTTTGCTTTCTCCGAAATGCCCGCATGAGCTTGAACATTTCTTTCTTGCTTGTCACCAATCCCACATCGATTTTCCTTGTCTCAGCCGCGACCCGAATGCTTTTCAGCGTGGTCTCCACGGCCGGTCGCAGCTCATCATCATGAATCCAATCCGGCGGCGCCTGCATCCAATCCTCTATGTCGCACGTTCGTCCGTTGTTGACGGCGGCCGCAATTTCGTGCCCAAGCTCCTGCCGCACCGGTCTCGGCAACCCCTTCACTTTTGTGAGATCGTCAACAGCACATTGCCTCGTTTCAAACATCCTCGCCAATGTCGCCACGACTTCTTCATTCATCAGTTGTCGCGGCGGAACGTCATGTTTCTGAGCCGCATCCTCACGCCATAACAAGACAACATGGCCGATGCTTCGTTGCCTTGGCGTCAGATGTTCCACACCACGGACACGCATCCTCGCTTTCGCCGGATCAAATACATACTGCGACTCGTGCTCAAGCCTTCCCATTTCCTCTCGCATCCAGGCTTCGTTTCCCAGCTCGCGAGCCTTCTCAACGATTTTTTCCATCAGCAGCGGCAGATATCGCACGTCATCAGCCGCGTATCGCAGTTGCGCATTTGTCAGCGGCCGTCCATCCCATTGGCTGAACTTCACGCCATGCGCCGGCTTCACACCAAGCAGGCGTTCCGCCAGATTTCCCATCCCCATCTGGTGAGGCTGTCCAATGAAACCGGCACCGATCTGTGTGTCAAAGACGTTCCTCGGCGGCTTGTTAAGCAATCTGACCACCGGCTCAAGATCCTGCATGCCAGCATGAACAACTTTCACCACTGTCGGGTCCGCAATCAATTCCCAGAAGCCGCGAAGATCGACGTCGGCCAGCGGATCTATGAGCGAAATGTCGTTTACAGTTGCGGTCTGTATCAAGCAGAGTTTGGGAGAATATGTCGCCTCGCCGATGAATTCCGTATCAAAGCCGAACATTCCAGCTTCACGCAGAGCTTGCAGGAGAACATCAAGTTCTCTGCCATCAGCAATCAATTTTGGCGGACCTTGCGGAACCATCGCGTGCGCAAGAATGGGCGTCGCAACCGCCTCAGAGCCTGCATGAGCTTCCTCATGACTTTTCCGCCTGTGTCGGCTTTGCGCGGCTGTTGAAACAATTGATCGTCGAACGGGTTTGGATGATCCGCTGGACATGCGTCTCTCTTCTCGCCCCGATCCTGCATTCACGTCACATCAAATTGATGCAACAGCATACACTCGTGTACCGATGATGTCTTTTTGCATCGTTGATATTGATTTTCTGCGATAGTTTTCGATTGGATCCTTTTGCGGCTGCGCTTGTCCATGAATTCACGACCTCGCAATCCCCGTCGGCGACTTTTGATGGTGACGGTGACCGTCGCGATCCTCATAATTCTGGTCATATTTCTGTTCAAGCCGCTCATTCTCCCCATCATTGCCCGCAGCGTGATTCAGAACCAGCTTGCCTCCGCGGGGCTTCAATCGGCGAGTTTCACGCTTGATACAGTTGATTTTTCATCGGCCAGAATTCGAAATCTCAAGCTCGGTTCGCATTCTCCGCACACGCTTCCCCAGATTGATG
>DASZQE010000431.1:0-6177 GCA_035550175.1 Phycisphaerales bacterium
GATCCGCCTGCCATCTCCTCTGCAGAAATCCTCAACGCGCCTCCCCGCTTTCCAGGTAAAGGCCGCACCGCTGCCCGCGTCACGCCAGATCAAGCCACCGCCGTGCCGGAACACTCCGGCCGCATTCCACGTTGACGCTTCCATCCGCTGCCCGTATCACAAACATTTCTTCCGATCCCAGGTTTCCTTCTTTACCTCTTGCCCACAGCTCATAGCCCAAAGCCATCCACCATGTCCACACCCAAACCCAAATACCCACGCGCACTCATCGACACTAACCAGGGCAAGATCACCGTCGAACTCTGGAACGATGTCGCCCCCAAGCACGTCGAAAACTTCCTCAAGCTCGCCAACCAGAAATTCTACGACGGCCTCATCTTCCACCGCATCATTCCCGGCTTCGTCATCCAGGGCGGCTGCCCCCAGGGCACCGGCACCGGCGGCCCCGGCTGGAACGTCAAGGCCGAATTCAATGATCGCCAACACGTCCCCGGCACGCTCTCCATGGCCCGTTCGCAACACCCCGATTCCGCCGGCTCACAGTTCTTCATCTGTCTCACCCGCGAAAAATGTCAGCACCTCGATAAACAGTACACCGCCTTCGGCCAGGTCATCGACGGCATGGATGTCGTCAACCGAATCGCTTCCACAAAACTCGGCCGCAACGACCGCCCCGTCACCGACCAGCAAATGCTCTCCGTCACCCCCCTCGAAGACGGCCCCTCATCCTCCGTGTGACTGCAAATATACTAACGAGCTTCAGCGTCACGAATTCCGCGACTCGCCGCAAGTCCTCGGCAGAGAGTGTGCTTTTTTCAACGAACCACACGCACACTGGAAGGCTGCGTGGAACTTTTATCACAGCGAACAATGAATCACGGCGCCGGACACGCCCCCCAGCCAAGAATGACTGCGGTCATGTCATTGATGTCCACAACGCCATCCTGATTGATGTCCGCTCCGCATGCATAGCAATTTCCCCAGGCAAGAATCACTGCCGTCAGGTCATTGATGTCCACCGTGTTGTCCCACGTAATGTCTCCCGGGCACGGCAGCCCCGTCACGTCAACCGTCGCGTTGTCGCTGAACATCCCGTTCGTCGCCGTCACCGTGCAACTGCCGAACCCGACGCTCGTGATGATCCCCTCGCTCGAAACGGTCGCCACGTCAGTGTCCGACGATTCATACGTGGTCCCCAGTGCGGAATTGGTCAAGTCACGATCCACCTCATCGTCATAATGTCCGGTGATCCGAACCGCCGTTTCAGGTCCAATTCGAGTCAATTCGATATCCGTCGGTTCTACCGAAATTCCCGTCAACTCCGCACGCGGAGCAATTAGAACCGGCACTTCTTCGGTTCCCGCAAAGTTGCCGTCAGCATCAAAAGCGCTTGCGTAAAATGTTACCAACCCGACCGCTGAGTCGGGAACGCTCATCGTTGTCGTGAGAAATTCCGGATCGATTTCTTCCGCTCCAAACGGACAAATCACGAGTATTCTGGTTGGTTTGAAGCCATTCATCGGCGCAACAACGACCGGAATTTCTGATCCGCTTGAATAAGAAGAGTTTGCATCAGGAGAAATCATCTCCAGCCCGTCAACTTCTGGCGGGTCCGGAATCACTGGCGGAGTTGTATTGATCGAACGTGTCGGTATCGTCGGTGTAAAGCTTGTCGTTGTCAGAATGTTCGTATTAAGCAGATCGAGTACCTCAGTCTTAACTCGCGCATCATGATGTATCGTATCGTGCGTCGCTGGCTGTGTTGAACTTAGAAAGCCGAACGGCGAAGTGTTCGCAATGTTTCCGTCCTGGCTGAATGTGTCGACGATAAGATCGTGTGTCTCAGTGAGGTAACTTGCAGCGCCGAGGTGATTAATCGCCCTTGCGAGCCAAGCATCTTTCCCAGCAGTGGAAGGAAACGCAAGTGCATGCGGCCCCCCGGTCCCTACAATTGCGTGTGCATAAACGTTGGTTACAATCAAGTTTGATTGGACAATTGCATTGCTTGCCGCAGGCGTCCTCGTTGGATCAAGATCAGATACCGCGCCGGCATTGCAATTCCAGCCAAATATGCTGAATTCAAACCGAAGCTTGGGGCTGCGCATCAGGAATGTTGCAAGACCGCTGCCTTTCAACGGCGAGTCGATCGTAATCAGCTTGTGAATGTCTCCTTGATTGAAATTCTCGTTTCGCAAATAAGGCACACCACTAAAGCTTTGTACATACAATCGCGCCAGCACACCACCCATGCTGTGCCCCACAACATCCGCACGTGTCGCGGCGTAGTTCTGATTACGAAGCCTTATAATGGCAGCAATAATCGAAAACTGAGTGACGCTGCTATTGGTGGAAAACCAACTTGCATTAGTTTGGTGATAGTCGCCAAGCTGAACCACAAAGTTCGGATCAGTGATAAAATTCTGCGTTGTAAGAGTCAGCCCCCAGGTAGATGCATCTGACCAAAGACCATGCAACAGCACAACCGGCGGCCGCTTCACCGGAATGTATTGCTCGGTCATCGTCGATCCTTCGACACGTTCCTCCTCTTCCGGCTGGAATTCCGCCCTGCATCGTACCCGTCTGCACCCCTGGGTCTTATATTGCGTCGCTGTCACAAAGTCCGCAGGCGCGTGGTACACCGCGAATGCCATGTATCGTCCGTCATTCAACTGCACTGCATCCACGGATAACGAAGTTTGCGTCTCCTGCCCACCCAGCGAACTCAGAAACCCAACGTCATCCGCTGTCGAAGGGCCTCCATCCGTGTCATCAACCTGGAATTCCACCTGCCCCGGCCCAAGCACCTCATGCCGCAACACGATCTGCGTCGCCCCATCCGCAATCAGACCCACGCACGTTTGAGTTGATGTGCCTAACCCTTGCGGATTATTGCTCACCGAACCATTTGTAACGAACGAACCGATCGGATCGATGTAGTCAATTTTTGTCGGCAGAATCTTGATGTCAAATGTTCCAAAACTCCAGATGCAGAACCCTGTGTTCAACCCCACTCGTAATATCGGCGCAGCATCATCCAGCTTGTAGTCAAAAATCCTGCTGCCGGTCATGTGGCAAGGCTCAACCGTTGAATTCTGGTTGCACGTCCCAGAGCACGAAATCGTGTCATTGCCCCACCACCACACCTTTCCCGAATACAACGAATCACTGTACGCCGGAGCGCTCGCGCAGCTCACCGATCCCAGCGACCCGATGGATGTAAACGGATTTGCGCCGATGCTTAAGTAGAAAACATCTGAATTCGATGGACTCCCCGGCATCCATTGATCAAATGTCTTTAGATCATAATCCACGCGTACCGCGAAATTCTGGCATCCATACAGTGTCGTCTGCGCCCACCGGTCCACGGATTGTTTTCTGCCGAGCCTCCCGAGTGAAACTTGCATCCGTTTCCGCTCGAAGGCTCTTTGCTGAATGAAATATGCGCGCTCACCATGCCCGGAAACTGTCCGCTGCTGCTGACCGCGCAATCTTGGTTCGCATTGTTCGTGGAGTTTCCGCCTGTCACCCCTCTGCTCCACTCCGTGTTCTGCACTGTGGGTGTGCAAGCTGGATCCTGACATTGTGCAAAAACTGCGTCAGTTCGGCCTAAGATCAATAAGGAACCGATCAGCAAAGCGAATATTCGGGTTTTCATGTGTGTCCCCTTATGGAAATGGAAAAATCATCATCGCTTCCATAATGTCATTGTCAAGTGCGGCATGTAAAATGCCTGCGACGAATTTTCTGACACGTCGAAATGGAGGTTTCTCTATGCGATTCCTGATTTGGTCTCTGTTCGCATGGCTTTGTCTGGGCTGTTCTTGCCACGTCCTCACTGCATCCGAAGTGACTCTAAAAAGGCTTGATCAAACCGTACACCTTCAGATCGCAAGCGGATTTAACTTCAACCTGTCACCGGATAATCAATGGCTTCTATTCTTTACGCGCGAAGACGCTCCGGAACGACCAGAGGCTCACCATCTATACGGCCATCTCCATGTCATGAATATTAAGACTAGCGAAGTATTTGAATTCACGGTTCGTGAAGATGAAGGCCCCCAATACCCGATGCATGATGTTGATGCGTCATGGACACCAGATTCCTCGATGTGCGTGCTTCCTCCGCCCGCTGTCAATGATCGCCGTGTGATCATCAAATTCTCCAAAGGCGAAAAACCCTCAGTGTCTTTCTTGCCCGACCCCGGCGATCTCAAGCCCGGCGAAACACTCCCACAGCTTCCTCAAACCTTCGCCTGTTCCGACTGCTTTCCTCATACCGATGATTTTGAGTTGCTCAAAAAGCATATCGCCAAGGAATTCCTCTTCGTCGGGTCCATCACCCCCAACGAAGATGAGTTTCAGATCGTCTCGCCCGATGGAACCAAAATCTATTACCAGAAAGGCCCGCAGGGAGTCGAACCTCCCGATGTGACTCACGCCACAACTCTCTACGAACTTGATGTCGCCACCGGCGCGGAACGCCGACTGGTCGTGCATGAAGGCGATTGTCCCATCATCAGCCACCTTCGACCCTCCCCGGATGGAAAAAAACTCGCCTACCAGGTCACCACCGGCTGCGGGTTCATCGGCGTCCCGCAAATCTATGTCCTCGATCTCGCCGCCGGAAAACCCCAATCCATCACTTTCGGCGATGGAACCATGCACTGGTCCAGCACCTCCGACAAGCTCTACTTCTACCGCAGGTGGGTCAACGAGAATCCCCCGCCCGGCGACTACATCTGGGTCGCCGAATTCCCCTCCCAATCCCCTGCCTCCCAGCCCGCCGCATCTCAACCCCGACCCGCCACCCCGCCCGCAGAAAGTCAACCCCCTTCAATATCAACTCACCCCTGACCGCCGCACCGTTTGGCTCATAGCCCACAGCTAATACTTCCCCTTCATCGCCAGCGCCGTGTTGCGGATCACCGGGTACAGCACCGTCTTCATCTTCGCCCGCAGCTCAAACCCGGGGAACTTCCCCAGCAGATACATGAACGTCTCCTGCATCACGTCGTTCGCGCTCGCCCAGTCACCCGTGAACCGCCTCGCCGTCCGCACCGCCCAATCGCAATACCGCTCATACAGCATTTCAAACGCCCGCGCTTCCCCTGCATTCGCTCTGCGAACCAGTTCCTCATCGCTTCGCTCTGTCGTCCCGGCCGTGTCATCCATCCGCCCCGATTCTGACACATCTCTGTTGTTCGTCCACATCAAAAACCAATCCCCCATTCTTCACCCATGTCCTCGTCTCTGCGCACGTTCCTCCCGTTCCTCGCGCACAATCCGTGTGTCCCTGCTCAATCGAACCTCTTCGCACACCGCAACGTGTCCCGATTTCAAACCACATGTCGCTCGCACACTCCACCCTGCGCCCTCATGCGCACAACGATTCACTCCTTTCGCTTCGCCATCCCTCTCTGGCGCGCATGAATCATTCACGCCTGTTTGAGCAAAGCCGCTCCATGCCGAATTTCCTTCGTGTATTTCCCCGCCTGTGCTTGCACGCTTCCCGTGCCCGCTCCATCACCTGGCGAAAACGTCCGAAAATCAAAATTCACGTTTCTGACTTTCGCCCCGGCGCCCAGCATCTCCCGCGCGCATGTTCGCCTCCCCTTCGTCTCTCCCGATAACGCCGTAAACCGCGTAGATGCGTCAAAAACCCCGCTTTTCCATCCGCTCGCCTGCTCACCCCTTGAACCCCGCCGGCTTTGGTGCATGCTATCTCTCCGCAGAATTCTTTCGCCAGACCGCTTTCGCACACTGACAGGTGCATCATGGTTTCCAACACACCAGCAACCGCATCACGCATCATCAACGTTCCTCAAAATTACAACGCCTTCGGCCCCACGCCCTTCAAAATTGCCAACCATCTGCCCACGCATCCGCTCTTTCAGCCTGATCGCATCTGCACGCTGCTCAAGCGCATCCCGCGCCACCTCATCGAGATCCGCCGCGTGCAGAACACCGGCACCAACGACGGCATGTACAAGCGCGGCCCGCTCGACAAGCAGGCCGATCCCGTCTCAACATTCATGAATCTCGAAACGGATCCCGCGTGGATGCTCCTGCACCACACGTGGGTCTACGACAAGGATTACAAGCTCGTGCTCAAGGATTATCTGCGCGAGCTGAAGCAATCCTTCCCCGAAATGAATCCGCGTTTGCACAACATCGGCT
>DASZQE010000432.1:0-3191 GCA_035550175.1 Phycisphaerales bacterium
GGTAGTTAAGAGGAACTACGGTACGGCCGAGGCGCCAGGTTGCGATGAGCGCGAGCGGGAAGAGGCCGGAGGTCGGCAGCATGATGCCGACGTGGGGTTTTGAGGTGGCCTTGGCAATGGCTTTGGCGAGATGGAGCGCCCCGAAGTACAGGTGAAAGGCCTTCCAGGAGCGATGATCGTCAATGACGGCGATGCGGGAAGGCGAGAGCAGGAGGCTGCGGAGGATGGGCTTGAGAGCGCGCATTTGACGGGAGTGTGGTGGAGCGATTCAAATCTACGGAGGCAATGCGGGATCGTACGATACTGCGAGGGGGATTGCTGAACCAATGGATTGGTGCGCTGGACATGGAGGTTGACATGCGCGGCAGAATGATGTTGATGGCGATGGCTTTTGCGGCGTTGCTTGGGGGATGCGGGGACAAGACGAACAGTGAAAGCCTGATGAAGGGGGCGATCAGCGATTACAACGCGCAGAAGTATGTGGAATCGCAGCGAGGCGCGGAGATGGCGATGATGCATGCGCAGAGTCCAGCGAAGGAGGAGGCGGCATATCTGGCGGGCATGAGCGCGTACAAGCGCGGGTTGACTTCGCTGGCGGAGGAATACTTCACGACTGCTGAGGGATCACGGGATGTGCAAGTGGCGGGAAAAGCCGAGGGGATGCTCGGAATCATCCGGATGGATCAGGGGCGAGCGACGGAAGCGGCGGCACTCTTTGCTGAATCGAGCGCGATGCTGAGCGGAGATGATTCGCGGCAGGCTGCAGCGCGAGCTGCGGAGGCGTATCAACGTTCAGGTGATTCAATGAACGCAGCAAAGTGGCGAGACAAGGCTGGGATCAGCGGCACGAACGAGGGCATGGTCGTGATGGGAAGCGGCACGGCTAGCAATGGATCTGCAAGCGTGCAGGCGCTGTTCACACTGCAAGCAGGCGCGTTCGCTGAGCGGAATCGGGCGGAGAAGGCTGCGGATGAATGCAGGCAGGTTTCGCAACGTTTCGGATTGGGCGAGGTGCGAATTGTCCCAAGCCATGATTCGAGGGGGAAGGCGATGTATCTGGTGCAGTTCGGCGTGTTCCAAACCCGGACTGAGGCCGCAAGCGTGCGTTCGAAGATCGGGAAACTGGAGTACATCGTCGCAGCGGCTACAAATTGACAAGCTGAACTGGAGGCGAAGAAGCCTTTGCATTCGCAGAGGCTTTTTTGATTGGGTTGAAAAGTGTGTGCAACTTGCGAGGGATGGCGGAGTAGGTGATATGGAGAGTGAGGAAAGTTGGGGATTTGTAGGGCCTGAATCGAAATGCTGTGATAGGCTTAGAAATCCACACATTCGGGAACGGCACGCCAGCCAGATTGAGAGGGATCGTGGAGCTTTGGCCATGAAACGAAGCGGATACGGGCGTGGAACGCTGATCAGCGGAATGCTGGTCGTCCTCATGCTGAAGAGCGTGAGCGCGGGTCAGGGTGCGCATGGTTCGTCTGGGGATTACAGCGGAATGGGATTTTCACAGTTGCCGGACAAGGGACAACTGCCAGCCATTGCGGATCTTTCAGATGTGCCGTCAGAAGAGGAATTGGCGAAGCGGGCGGCGGTACGCGAATATCGAAAGCAGATTGGAGAGATTCGGCACAAATACTTTGGTGAAGTAAAGGTGGAGAAACTGCGTAAGAAGGGAATTTCACTTCTGAGCGAGTTTGTTGATCCAGCGGCATTTACACCCCTTCTTGAGGAATTGAAGGGGGAAAAGGATGATGTGCGGTTAGCAGTGCTGGATCACTTGGCGGAGCATGGAGATGAAGGGCAGGCAGCGCTGGCGTGGGAAGCAATTTACGATGGGGATTCCGCAATCCGGAATGAAGCCAGAAAAAGACTGAAAACACCGATTGGAAAGCCGGTTTTGAGAGAATTGAATAGCGCTTTGAGATCGGCAAATGACCAGGTGGCAAACCATGCCGCACGTGTGGCGGTGGGATTGAATGTGACACAAACGATTCCATTGTTGATTTTCGCCCAGGGGAGGCCGGACCAACCGGGCACGGATAAGGGACAGGGTGATCTTGCATGGATCGCTATCGAAACGCAGCGGGCTTATGTTGTTTCGCTTACGCCGGTGGCGGGCGATAGCTCGGGGGCGTTTGCGCCGGTGATCGGGACGGTAAGTGATGGAACGCTGGTGCGCGTCGTGGATGCAGTTGCTGTTGTCTACAGGACAGAAGTGCATGACTCGCTCGTGGCAATGACGACTGCGGACTGGGGGCAAAGCACCGCGAAACTAGACTACAACGTGGACGATTGGTGGCATTGGTACAACGAGGTATACGTGCCGTTCAAGCAAGAGCAACGAGAGGCCCAAGCTTCTGAACTTGGTTCGGAGTGATAAGGCGGGGTAGTTGGCATCGGTATGTTTGGATTGTATTTGGATTGCCCGAGAAATTGAGCAAATATTCAGGTAATCGTTCCTTGACTCTGCACAGAATGGAATCAAAGTGAAAACACTGGGACTCTGAACTGCGCCCGCATTGGATATGAGAGAAATCCAATTGCGAGTCAGAGTTCAACAAAACGTGTGTGACAAGATCGCACGCCATAAGTTGCTGAGTCGTCTTTGCAAGACATCAGCGCTCGAGTGAGCTCAGGGGAAGAGGAGTGCACTCAAGACAATCGAAGACATGGGGATTTGATCGCGGATTGTTTCTGCGTTCTGTGCGGTGTTCTTGCGTGTACAGCACCATCGCAGGTGTGTTTTGTCCAGTTTCTTTCGCTGCAGTTCTGGCGAGAGGCTGATTGTGACAAAGCAATAAAGGATTTTTTGATTCCCTGCAGGGTCAGGAATCAGGAGGAATTCATTCATGAATCAGAATCGAGGTTTGATTTGCAGTGCAGTGTTGGCGTCGGTGAGCTGCGGGTTGGTGGCTCAAAGCGCCATGGCAGACGGACCGGTTGTGTACTCACAATTGCTGCCGTCCTATACCAGCGGGTTCTTCGCTGACGGCGTTGCCGGTCAGTACTACAGCGAGCGAATCGCTGACGATTTCACCCTCGGCTCAGCAACGAGCGTGAACGGCGTGATCTGGGCGGGGTCCAGCGAAGGTTTCTACTACAGCGACCTGACCAACTTCAACTCCTTCCGCATCTCGATTTTCTCGGATGCAGGCGGGCTGCCCGGCGCGGTGTTGCTTGACACCACGGTC
>DASZQE010000433.1:0-10206 GCA_035550175.1 Phycisphaerales bacterium
TTGACTCTGGGCATAACGTGTTCCATTTTGACAGTATTTCGAGATGTTTGCGTGCAAATCTGCACAATTGATGAATTCGGAATCCGTGCCGGCCTGCTGGAATAGGGAAATTTGTCCGAGGATGTTCGAGTTTGTCTGTGAATGTTGTCCATTTGGAAAGGCGAGGACGTGAAATCCACAGGTCGAACAGTGCGCACGAGATAGGCACGAGTGATTGAGTATTGTGAAACGTTATCAATTACGACTTGACCGCTGAATCACGACAGAGCGGTTTGAGGGTGGTCATACCGGCCTACAAGAGAAGGCGACCTTGCGATGGTCGCGCGAACTTAGCTGATAGAGCTTCGAGTGCGCGAGAGCGCTTCGAGGGCGCGATCGCGCGCGAAGGAATGATCGACGATCGGCTGCGGGTATTGGTGCGGAAGAAGAGCGTGCGAAGGATGCTTGAGGGAATCGACAAGCTCAATGTTTGCAGCGCGAAGCGTGGATGCGTCGGCGGTCCAAGGGGAGTGAATATGTTTTGCGGGCACGTTGGTGAGTTCGGGAACCCACACGCGAACGTAGGTTCCATCAGGGTCGAACTTTTCGCCTTGGATGGTCGGATTGAAGATGCGGAAGTAAGGCGCTGCGTCCGCGCCGCAGCCGGCGATCCACTGCCAACCGAGCGTGTTGTTGGCGAGATCGGCATCGACGAGCGTGTCCCAAAACCATTTTGCGCCTTCGAGCCAGTGGTGGAGCAGATGCTTGACGAGGAATGAGCCGACGATCATGCGGACGCGGTTGTGCATCCAGCCGAGAGCCCAGAGCTGGCGCATGCCTGCATCGACGATGGGATAGCCGGTGCGACCGGCCTGCCAGGCGCGGAGCGTATGTTTGTCTTTGAGCCAGGGGAAATTGTTGAACTGCTCACGGAGGGGATTGTCGGTTGTATGCGGGAAGTGATAAAGGAGGTGGTATGCGAATTCGCGCCAGTGGATTTCGGCGAGGAATTTTGATGCGCCGGTTTCGTTCTTGCGTGATGATTTTGCTACAAGCTCGGATATGCGGTGTGCGATCTGGCGCGGGCTGATCTCGCCGAAGTGCAGGTGCGGTGAGAGTTCGGAAGTTGCGCGGAGCGAGGGGCGATCGCGAGCGTCTTTGTAGTCAGCGATGATTTCGCAGAAGCGAGAGAGGCGTGCGGATGCGCCGCGCTCGCCGGGCTCCCAGTGTTGATGGATACGCTTGTCCCACTTGATGCGCGGGAGGAGTGCGAGGTCGGCGATGGAGAGTGATTCGAGCTTGCGGATGGCGGGAGTGGATTCGGGCCAGCGCGACGGCGCGGGAAGCGGATCGGGAGGAGCTTCGCGCGCGAGGAGCGCGTTGTGGAAAGGCGTGAAGACCTGAAAGGGCTTGCCTTGCTTGTTCCTGATTTCCCGGGGGTCCGCGAGAAGGGCCGCGTTGAAGGTTTCGACGGTGAGACCTGATTTGGTGAGCGCGGACTTGATGGCAGTATCGCGGGCGATGATGGCGGGTTCGTAGCGACGATTCCAGAAGATTGCATCGGCGCTGGATTCTTGTGCGAGTTGCTGGAGGATTGTGAGCGGATCGCCTTGGCGGATGATGAGTTGTGCGTTGAGTTTTTGGAGGGAGTGCTCGAGCGCGGTGAGGGAGTGATGAAGCCAGACGTTGGAAGCGGAGCCGGACGGCCAAGGGGATTCGGATTCCGGCGAGTGAATGAAGAGCGGGATGATGGGCGATTTGCGGGCGAGGGCAGCGCGGAGGGCGGGATTGTCGGAGAGGCGGAGGTCAGCGCGGAACCAGAGGAGCGTTGGAGAGGCATTAGGCATTAAGAAAATTGTATTGGCACCAGCCAGAGATGGAGGTCGCAGATGAAATGCGATGCTTAAGGGTGGTGGCAGATAAGAGTGATGCGCGACAATCAGAGCGTCATTTGCAATATGTCACGATGTTTGAGTGATAGTTTTGTGATTCAGCGCCAGGGCCGCGTAGCGGCCCGGCTATTGGAGAAGAGTTGAGGAAGTTTTTCAGCAGTTGCGGGCCGAGTTGGGTGAGGAAACTTTCGGGGTGGAATTGGACGCCATCCATCGGGGCGAGCCGTTCAGAAAATTCTGAAAGCGAAGAATAAGAAGAAACATGCTGCAAGGGATTTGGGCACTCGGAGTGACCGGAGATAGGTGCGTCAACAGGCGTGCCGGCCCTCACCCCAACCCCTCTCCCGAGGGGAAAGGTGCGTGGAGTCCAGCGGATGGCCATGGGTTCGTGGTCGGAAGTCCAGGCGGAGATGGTGAAGTCGGGGGTGAGAGTGGCGGGATCGATGATGAGGGAGTGGTAGCGTGCAGCGGTGAAGGGGTTGGGAAGGCCGGCGAAGATGCCAAGGTTGTCGTGATGAATGAGGGAGGTCTTGCCATGCATGAGACGTGAGTGGCGATGGACAGTGATGTTGTGGATGTCGGCGATGAGTTGATGGCCGAGGCAGACACCGAGGATGGGAATGCGCCCCCGGAAGTATGAAACCAAATCAGGGCAGATGCCGGTGTGTTTTGGAGTACAGGGACCGGGGGAGATGACGAGGAAGCGCGGGTTGAGGGCGATGGCATCCGCAAGGGTGAGTTGATCGTTGCGGACGACGCGGATGGGGAGTGATGGGTCGAGCGCGCCGAGGCGATGCACGAGGTTGAAGGTGAAGGAATCGTAGTTGTCGAGGAGGAGGAGCATGGGGAAAAAGCACTCAGGACGCAGAACCCAGCAGCCAGGAGTGAACGACGTCTGGGTGAGAGCAAGGAACACGATACGCCAAGAGCCAATCGGAAGTTTGGCGAGGCGGTTTCATAGGATGAAAAGGACGCGAGAATGCGGAAAATCAGGGGGAAAGAGATAGGTGCTGGGTGAGGGGATGAGGTATGCTTTGCGGTTCGGGCAATGATTGAGGGGCAAATGGGAATCTGGAGGAATGATGCGGCGAATCAGCACGGGCGGGATGAAATCGGGCTGGGCGATCGGTGTGATGTGTGCGGGTATCGCAGGCGCGATGTGTGCAGGGGCGCAAGGCAAAGCGCGGCAGGAGGATTTCAACGGGGATGGGAGAGCGGATCTGGCTGTCGGGGTGCCGTTTGAACGTGTTGGTGGACATGACGCTGCGGGCGGAGTGGCGGTGATCTATGGGAAGAGCAACGCTGGGTTGAATGCTTCGGGTGATCAATTCTGGACAGCGGATTCGCCGGGCGTGAACGGGACATCGGCGGATCAACAGCGATTCGGTTTTGCGCTGGCGGTCGGTGATTTTGACGGTGACGGATTCAGCGATGTGGCGATCGGCATTCCGTTCAAGACGGTGGGCGGTCATACCAACGCCGGCGCGGTGGAAGTGCTGTATGGATCATCACACGGGTTGAGTTCAAGCGGAGATCAATTGTGGACGCGAGAGAGCGCCGGGGTTTTGGGAGAGGCGGAAGACGACGCAGATTTCGGTCATTCGCTGGCGGCAGGCGATTTCAACGGGGATGGGCGCGATGATCTGGCGATCGGGGTGATCGGCGAGAGCGTGAACGGGCACGCGGACGCAGGTGAAGTACACATTCTTTACGGAGGAAGCCAGGGACTGAAGGCTTCGGGCGACCAGATCTTCAATCAAGACACAGATGGGATCGATGACAGCGCGGAGGCGAATGACGAGTTCGGAACGATGCTATGCACGGGCGATTTTGACCATAATGGAAAAGATGATCTGGCGATCGGCACGCCGGATGAGGCGATTGGAGCGAGTGCGGACTCAGGCGCGGTGGAAGTGATTTACGGCACATCGCATGGATTGGACGCGGCGGGCTCACAGTTTTTCGCCAAAGGCGTGAACGGCATTCCGGGGACGGCCGACGGCGGGGAGACCTTCGGAAGCGCGGTGGCGGCAGGAGATTTCGACCATAACGGGAAGGATGATCTTGCCATCGGCGCTTCAGGCGACGACGTGGACGGGCATGATCATGCAGGGCGGGTGTACGTGCTGTATGGGGCGTCATCGGGTCTGAAGACGAGCGGATTGCAACGATGGACGCAGAATTCGAGCGGGGTGAAGGATTCGTGTGATGATTTTGATGATTTCGGCTATGCGCTGGCATCTGGAGATTTTGATGGAGACGGGAGGGATGACCTGGCGATCGGGGTGCCGGATGAAAGCGTGGGAGGCGTGGCGCAGAGCGGCGCGGTGAACGTGTTGTATGGAACATCGGGCGGATTGAAATCCACGGGCAATCAATTCTGGAACCAGGATTCTTCGGACATCAAGGATCATTGCGAGGCGTTCGATTATTTCGGGTATACGTTGAGCGCGGGAGATTATGACGGAGACGGACGAGACGATCTGGTGATCGGCGTGCCGTTTGAAACCGTCGGAGGACATTCCGATTGCGGAGCGGTGAACGTCATCTACGGGCACAACAGCAGCGGATTGAACCACGACGGAAATCAGTTCTGGCATCAGGACAGCAGTGGGATCAATGACTCAAACGCGGCGAACGACGGGTTTGGGTACAGCCTGCGATAGTCATGTGACTTCAAATGATGATTCACAAACCAGGGAGGATGAATGTCATGGGAATTCGGAAGATTGCAAAGATCGTGGTTGCGGGTCTGTACCTAGTCATGGCCACGGGAGCGCAGGGGAAGGCGCGGCAGGCGGATTTCAACGGGGATGGGGCGGCGGATCTGGCAATCGGGGTGGAATTCGAAAGAGTCGCTGGATTCAATGCAGCAGGGGGCGTTGCGGTGATTTACGGGAAACGCGGACATGGACTGAGCGCATCAGGCGACCAGTTCTGGACATTAGACAGCGCGGGGGTGAACGGCGAGGCGGCGTTCGGAACGTTTTTCGGCGGCGCACTGGCGGCAGGCGATTTTGACGGTGACGGATTCACGGACTTGGCGATCTCGGCGCAGGGAGAGGCGTTCGGTGCGACGGCGAATGCGGGGTATCTGCATATTCTGTACGGTTCATCGCATGGGTTGAGCGCGAGCGGAGATCAGCGGATCAATCGGGGGCAGGGGGATTTGAACGGAGCGCCGACAACGAATGAATATGCGTGGCGGGTTCTGGCGAGCGGGGATTTCAATCATGATGGATTTGATGACTTGGCAGCGGGAACGGATCAGGCGACAGTGAACGGCATGGGGGTGGCAGGCGACGTGCAGATTCTTTACGGCAGCCACAACGGGTTGAAGCTGACGGGAGATCAATTGTGGACGCAAGACTCGCCGGGAGTGAATGATTCTGCAGAGGTGAGCGATCGCTTCGGGGCAGCACTTGCTGTAGGAGATTTTGATGGGGATCACAGAGATGATTTGGCGATCGGTGTGCCGGAAGAGGGACTGGGCGTAGCGGGGGCAGGCGCGGTTCACGTGCTCTACGGGAGTTCGAGCGGATTGACGGCGAACGGGACGCAGTTTTTTTCACAGGGTACGGGAGGCGTGAGAGAGCAGGAAGAACTGAATGACTATTTCGGGTCGGTTCTTGCGGCGGGAGATTTTGATCACAATGGAAAAGATGATCTGGCGATCGGCGTGCCGGATGAAGACATCGACGGAGTAAGCAACGCTGGTGCGGTGCATGTGCTGTATGGAAGCAGCAACGGTCTGCGAACGGATAATGATGATCTGTGGACTGAAAACACAAATCATATTCCGAGCACCTGCGAGGCTGGTGATTCTCTGGGCCACTCACTTGCGGCCGGGGATTTCGATCATGACGGACGGGATGATCTGGCGATGGGGCTGAGCGGGAAGACGGTGAACGGAAAAATGAGCGCAGGCGCGGTGATCGTTCTCCACGGCGGCTCGAACGGGCTGAAGTCAAGCGGAAGCGAGTTCTGGCATCAGGACAAGAGCGGGATCAAGGACAAGTGTGACGAAGAGGATTATTTCGGCGCGGGGCTTACCGCAGGCGACTACGACGATGACGGTCGCGATGATCTGGCGATCGGCGTGTCATATGAAACGGTTCACGGAATGCAGAGAGCCGGGTCGGTGAACGTGATCTACGGTCATTCCGGCGGATTGAACCAGTCTGGAAACCAATTCTGGAATCAAGACAGCGAAGGGATCAATGACTCGGCGGCCACCTCGGAATACTTTGGAGAAGTTCTTCGATAAGAACACAGGTCACCGTGCTGACCGAGCGTAATGAGACTTGCAGGTCAAGTTCGATTTTCAGGAGATAGATGAATGCGTGGTTGTGGAATTGTCGTGTGCTTCATTCTGAGCGGAATCTGCAGCGTCAACGCCATGGGGAAGGCGCGGCAGGCGGATTTCAACGGCGATGGGCGAGCGGACCTGGCCATCGGCACGCCGTTTGAGAGCGTCGGCGGGCACATGGTCGCAGGGGGCGTTGCGGTGATCTACGGAAAGAACAGCAATGGGCTCAATGCATCGGGTGATCAGTTCTGGACGGCAGATTCATCGGGCGTGAATGGCGCCTCGGAAGATGATGCGAACTTCGGACGCGCGCTGGCTGCGGGTGATTTTGACGGGGATGGGTACACGGACCTCGCGATCGGCGTGCCGGGCGAGACCGTCGGCGGACTCGGCGGCGCGGGCGGAGTGGAGGTGCTGTACGGCAGTTCGCACGGATTGAGCTCAAGCGGAGATCAATTGTGGACGCGGAACAGCAGCGGCGTGCTTGGCGATCCGGAAACCAATGCGAGTTTCGGCCAGACGCTGACTGCGGGCGACTTCAACGGGGATGGGCGGGATGATCTGGCGATCGGCGTGCCACACGCAACGGTGAACGGACATGCTGGAGCAGGAGAAATCCACATTCTGTATGGAGGATCAAACGGGCTGAAATCTTCAGGGGACCAGATCTTCAATCAGGAGACCGCTGGAATTGACGATCTGGCGGAAGACGATGATGCATTCGGCTCCGCGTTGTGCAGCGGCGATTTCGATCACGATGGGAAGGATGATCTGGCGATCGGGGTGCCCTATGAGCGATTACTTGCTGCGACGGATGCCGGCGTGGTTCACATTCTGTATGGAACATCGCATGGATTGGATGTGACTGGCGCACAGTACTTCGGAGAAAGCCTGAACGGCGTGCCGGGTGTTGCCGGGGTTGCGGAATACTTCGGATTCGCGTTGGCGGCGGGAGATTTTGACCACAACGGGAAAGATGATCTTGCTGTGGGCGTGCCGGGAGAGGATGTGAGCGGAGAGGATTCCGCGGGCATGGTCTATGTGTTTTATGGATCGTCATCGGGATTGAAGGCCGCGACTGCGCAGCGGTGGACACAGGATTCGGACGGCGTGAAGGATTCATGCGAAGCAAATGACAATTTCGGATGGGCGCTTGCGGCAGGTGATTTTGACAATGACGGTCGAGATGACCTGGCCATCGGGGTGCCGTATGAGGATTTGGGCGGCGTGAACGAATGCGGCGCCGTGAACGTGTTGTACGGGGCTTCAGGCGGATTGAAATCCACGGGCAATCAGTTCTGGAATCAAGACTCGGAAGACATCAAAGATTCATGCGCGACAGATGAGGATTTCGGATACTCGCTGGCGGCCGGTGATTTCGACCACGATGGACGAGACGATCTTGCGGTAGGCGTTCCGTACGAGACGGTCGGCGGACATCTGCAAGCGGGCGGCGTGAACGTGATTTACGGACACAACAGCAACGGTTTGAATCATGATGACAACCAATTCTGGACGCAAGACAGCAGCGGTATCAATGATTCGGCGCAGACTGGCGATGTGTTCGGACTTACGTTGAGATAATCCGAACGAAGCATCTCCGGCAGTCGCAGCGGAAAGGGATCGATATGCGAATCAGCAGCATTCATGCAATCGTTGTCATCACGGTGTTCGGAGCAGGGTTCAGCGCGACGGCGATGGGAAAAGCCAGGCAGACGGATTTCAATGGAGACGGAAGAGCGGATCTGGCGATCGGCGTACCGCAGGAACACGTGGGCGGGCATGATTTTGCAGGCGGCGTGGCTGTGATGTACGGGAAAAACAGCAACGGGCTGAATGCGGCGGGCGATCAGTTCTGGACGGCGGATTCATCGGGCGTCAACGGGGAATCGGAGGACGATGATCGATTCGGCATTTCGGTTGCTGTGGGGGATTTTGACGGGGACGGATTCAGTGATCTGGCGATCGGCGTTTCCGGCAAGACGGTGAATGGAATGGCGCAGGCTGGGGCGGTGGAAGTGCTCTATGGATCGGCAAGCGGGTTGCGATCCAACGGTGATCAATTATGGAGCAGGAATTCCAGCGGCGTACTTGGCGACGCGGAGGCGAATGCGTTTTTCGGAGAAGTGCTGGCTGCAGGCGACTTTGATCATGATGGGCGCGATGACTTGGCGATCGGCGTGGTCGGTGAAACCGTGAACGGACATTCATCAGCAGGCGAAGTCCACATTCTGTACGGCGGGAGCCAGGGCCTGAGCGGATCAGGCGATCAGATTTTCAATCAGGACAGCGCAGGCATTTCTGACAGCGCTGAGGACAATGATTACTTCGGATCGGCCCTCTGCACGGGAGATTTTGACGGCAACGGGAAAGATGATCTGGCGATCGGTGTGCCATTTGAAGATGCCGGGGCGACAACAGAAATCGGATTGGTGCATGTGATATACGGCACATCGCACGGGCTTGACGCCAACGGCGCACAGGTTTTTGCAGAGGGTCTCGGGGGACTGAGCGGGACAGGCGCCAGTTCGGAGTTTTTCGGATATGCGTTCGCAGCCGGCGACTTTGATGGGAACCACAAGGATGATCTGGCGATCAGCGCGTGGGGAGAAGACGTGAACGGACAGGACATGGCAGGTATGGTGTATGTGCTGTACGGGTCATCATCGGGATTGAAAACTGCGGGGAGCCAGCAGTGGACGCAGGACTCTGACGGCGTGAAGGATTCGAGCGAGGCCGAAGATGAATTCGGGCGAGCGCTGGCGGCCGGAGATTTTGACAACGATGGAAAGGATGACCTCGCCATCGGCGTGCCGTTTGAGGATGTAGGCGGCGTGAGTGATGCAGGCGCGGTGAACGTGCTGTACGGGACATCGTCAGGGCTGAAGGCAACGGGAAATCAATTCTGGACGCAGGATTCAGAAGACATCAAGGATCATTGCGAGACGGATGATCTGTTCGGGCTGGCACTGGCTGCGGGCGATTACAACCACGACGGGCGCGATGACCTGGTCATCGGCGGGGGCAACGAGTCTCTGCACGGCCAAACGGAATGCGGAGCGGTGAACGTGATCTACGGGCACAACAGCAACGGGCTGAATCACGACGGCAACCAGTTCTGGCACCAGGACAGCAGCGGAATCAATGATTCATGCCAGGAGGAAGATCTTTTCGGTTACTGCCTGAAGTGAACAGCGCGATCATGCTGCTGCGGAGCGGGTGCCGGCGACGCCATCACGTGTGACGACGAAGAAGGCGTCGGTGATGGGGTAAGGAAGGCGGCGGTAATCCTGCTCGACGCGCTTCTGCAACCTGGAGACGAATGGCTCGGGATTGCAGGTGAAAGCGAGGAACATATCGCGCGCGGGCGTGGCGACGAAGAAATCGCCGTTGAGCTCCGGGGCAAGTCGCCTGTACAAGGTGTCGAGAAGGATTCGAGCTGCGTCATAGCCATCCTGCAGCGAGACGATGGCAGCGCGGCCTCCTTCAGCGGAATCGACGAAGTGGACATCCATCTTGGGGTTATAGAGCCTGAGGTTGTCACGGGCGATGAGATCGACATCGTCGGTGGTGACACCCCAGCGCATGAGCTGCTCGATGGTGATGCTGACGGTCATGTGGGGCATATCGAGCACGAACACAACGACGGTGTCGTTGACGAAAGGGATGTGGGCGACCTGCTCACGATCGAGGTGGTTGAAAATGGTGACGGGCTGAATGCGAGGCATGATGCGCGGCTTGGCGACAGAGAGCGGAAGCGGAAGCGAGGAGAGGTTGTCGCCTTCCACAAGACGATCGAGATAGCTTTCGACGATTTCGACGCCCCGCCCGGGTTCGCACTGAACCATGCGATAGAGATTTTCGAGGCCGAGGTGCTTACCCGCGACAACGAGATCCATGGGCCCAACGAGTTCGATGGGCTTGTCAGGGTGGTTTCGACGGAAGATGTGAGCCACCTGCTCGCCAAAAGCTTCCGGCTCTTTGGGCATATGGGCCATGCGATAATCCCTGGAGCGAGGGGTAGAT
>DASZQE010000434.1:0-10062 GCA_035550175.1 Phycisphaerales bacterium
ATTCAAACGCCCTGCCTTCGATACGGGCGTTTTTTGTTGCGCACTCGCTTCGACATCCATCATCCGTGAAAATGCTCACACCCATTCATGCTCGTCGCCTCGCAAAATGTCCTCCGCAAGCTCCATGAAATGGATGCCCAGTTCTCCGCGCTTTCCGATCAACTCCTTGATCCTGCCGTTCTCACCGACCATCGCAAGGTCCGTGACCTCTCAATCAAGAAATCCGCACTTGAGCCGATTGTCACGGATTTCCGACAGTACCAATCATTCCAAAAACAAATCGCCGACCTCAACATCATCCTGTCAGAAAACGCCGACCGCGATCTGGCAGCTCTGGCGCGCGAAGAGCTTCCCGACATCTACATGCGTGCCGATTTGCTCCTCTCCTCCATTCAGAAGCGCCTCATCACCGCTGAAGACCAATCTGTCGGTTCTGTCATTCTCGAAGTCCGTCCCGGTGTCGGCGGCGATGAGGCCGCACTCTGGGCCGGCGATCTTGTGAACATCTACATTCGATACGCGGCGCAGAAAAAATATGTCGTTGAAGAACTTCAGGTCACTCCCGCAGAACTCGGTGGTTTCAAGCTGTTTGTCTGCTCTATCTCCGGCCCGGGTGTGTGGTCCAATCTTGGATATGAGGGGGGAACCCATCAGGTCAAACGGATTCCCGCCACCGAAGCCCAGGGCCGCGTGCATACCTCCACTGCCACGGTGGCCATTCTCCCGGAACCTGAGGAAGTCGAAGTTCGCATCGCACCCGATGACGTCAAGGAAATCATCACCACCGCGCAGGGACCGGGTGGACAGAACGTCAACAAAGTGTCCACAGCCGTACACCTCATTCACCTGCCAACCGGCATCGAAGTCCGCATGCAGGAAACAAAGTCCCAGGGCCAGAACCGCACGAAAGCATGGCAGCTTCTTCGTGCCCGCCTTTATGAAAGACAACGTGTCGAGCTGCACGCTCAACGTTCCCAGCAGCGGAATGCCATGATCGGCTCAGCCGACCGCGCCGAGAAAATTCGCACCTATCGCTACAAGGAAAATCTCGTCGTCGATCATCGCCTCGAAGGCTCAGCAGCCTCCTTCAATCTCGCTGAAGTCCTCGCCGGAAACCTTCAACCGATCATCGACCAGCTCATTGAGCGTGACACCGCCGAGCGTCTTGCTGCGCTCTAAGAACAATTTAGGCAGCCGGATTCCTGACCTACCTTTGCGTTTGCGTCAACGCCGTCGCACTCGTCTTGTTCGCGTCGTTGAATACTCGCAGCGTGTCTGCATCAGTCTTTTGCGTCACCACTCTTGCGCAGAAATTCCCATTCGTCGAATTGTACCACGCATTGGCCGCTCCCCCCACCGATGGGTCGTACGTTTTCGTCTCCGGATAGATCACATCGGCCCCCAGTGATACCGCCTCTACGACCAGTTCCTCGCCCGTCCAGGCATGCCGAGGCAGTTTTGAATTCTTGAACCACGAAGCATCCACTGATGACGGATATGAACTGGATGATGCGTGCATCACGATCTGTGTCCGCACGGCTTCCACGTTGGTCGCCATGGTTTCAATCCGCGCCTGGTCCGATGCGCCCGCCATGGATGGAATCACCAATGCAGCAAGGATCGCCAGGATCGAGATCACAATCATCAACTCAATCAGCGTGAATGCGCGCAATCGCGACTTCTTCCAATGAATTGTGCTTCCGTGCTCGTCCATGGCATTCTCCGTTCCCACTCCCGAAAGAGAGCGATTGGCAACACAGCTGCTCAACGTGGCGATTCAACTCGGTCACGCCTGATGCAACAGCCGGGATTCTTCGGTTTCCATCGGCATCCGATTCCCTCTCCTTCATTGCCTCACGTTGATCACAGGGTCTTTCATGCAGTTCCACCGGCCCAACTGCCGATAACCCTCTGCAACAGATTCAAACACCTTGCCCCTTGACGCTTCATCGCTATGAGTGACTTCACAGACCTTGATGACGCCCCGCACCCCGATTCGCTGATCGTATTGGTTGTCGGTTCGCATCTCCGCGCCGAGATCGCCGACCGCCCGCTCGCATCCCGACTCCGCGATCTCATCCTTGCCTGGCAATCACAATCCGATTCCCTCGCACCGCTCTTTCCAATCATCTGCACCGACCTCTGGTATCTCAATGCCCCCGAACTCATGGCTCGCCCGACCATTGCGCTGGGCGATCCTTCGGTCAACGCGGCTGTCGCCTACCTTTCACCGCACCTTCCCACCGCCTTCGTTGTTGATCAATCCTTCCGCATCCACCTCGACCCGGAATTCATCGAGCCGCGTGCCTGTTTCTGGGGCATCAACCACGCTGCCACCGCTTCCGCGATGCAAACCTTCGCCTCCCGCTATCTCGATAGCTTCCTCCGCACCATCCACAACCTCTCTTCCGCTTCCAACTGAATAACGAGCCATATCCGCAAGTGCGGACCTGTTGTCGGGCCCTTGCGCCTGATTCCTGTTGCCTATTGCCTTTTCCTTCTTTGCATCCGCCCGCTACACTTCTGCGTATCCTGTGGATGAGCGTGACGGGCCTCCCGGCTTGCTGACGTCCGCTGCATCCGCGCCTCGCACCCTTGTGCCTCGCCCGGGGCCGCCGCCTTCAACAAGTCGATTTCTGGAGTTCTCGGCATTCGGGTTGCCGTCTTGTGCCGCCCCTGGCGATCGTCCTTTGTCTGCGAGATTCACGCTCATGAAGAACACACATCCCATTTCAACCACTCGCTTTCCACTTCGCCCCTCTATCGCTCGGCGGAAACGGGCCTTCACGCTCACCGAACTGATGGTCGTCGTCGGGATTATCGCTCTGCTCGCCGCCATCCTCCTGACAGCCCTCGCCAAGGTGGTCATCACGTCCAAGAAATCCCAGACAGAATCGCGCATGCAGCAGTTCGCCAATGCCTGCATCGCCTTCGAGACCGACCTCGGCTATTACCCCGGCGTCATCCCTGATGACATCCTCGCTGCATCAGCACCGGGCGGCGCACCTACGCTTTCTGGCACCGAGAACGCCTACCTCAACCTCGTCGGCGGGTACCGTCTTTTCAAACCAACCGATGGCCCCGCAGATACTACAAACCCCATCTATGCGGATTATTGGAACTTCTACAACGCCGCACTAAGCACCAATTCATTGATCGATATTAGGATTTTGACGGGATCAGGCGATTGGCTTCTCGCCGTTGATTCCCGCAAGCTCGGCGAAGGCCCCCGAATCAACGGCAAGAACTATCCCGCCTTCTACAACCCCGGCAAGAATGACATGCAGATCGTCGAAGGGCAGGTCGACACTTCACCTCCGCCTCACCATGCTCCACTCCCCGATCTCGTCGATGCTTGGGGTCAGCCCATCATCTATCTGCATCAACTCCGCGATCGGGGGAATCTTGTAGATGTCTATACCAACAATCCCCAGTTTATTACGGCGGGTATGTTGCCATTTACAACCAATACAACAAGTAATCCGTCAGCCCCTGCGGTTGGGCTCGGCGAACTAGCCATTAAGCAGGACAAAAGCATATTCAATACCGGTCCCGTCTACGGCAATCTTTCCAAGATCATTTCCAACCCCGCGTTCCCCAACAAATCACGCGGTCAGATCGTCCTGATCTCCGCAGGCAATGATGGCGTCTACTTCGCCAACGATGACGGCCCCGGCTCACCCGCTACAGGACAGCAGGTCAACGACATCACCGCTCTCGATTCCCGCGTTGTCAGCGATTACGACGACGTCGTCTTCATCACCGGAGGCTGATTCATGCACGCCATGCCTCGCTCAAAACGCGCGTTCACGATCCTCGAGCTCATTTTCGTCATCACCGCGATTCTCATTCTCGCAAGTCTCGTCCTTGTCAGTTTTCACAAGATCACCAGCGCAGCCAACAACACGGCCTCCGCGTCCGCGCTTCGCCAGATCATTACCGCGTGGTCCAACTACAACGCTGACCACGATGGCCGTCTCCTCCCCGGCTACATCAACCCCGCGGATTTCACCGACGTCAACAGTCCATGGAACGGCATGATTGTCCGCAACGAAAATGGTGACCAGCTCGTCGCGGCGGACCGATCTTCATACGTCTGGCGACTCGCACCATATCTCGGCTACAAGATGGACATCTTCGCCGCCGACTACAAGTCCAGCCAGATCACTGCCAAATTCGATACCGAACTTCTGAATCACCAGTACGGTCCCGGCACCGTGAACCCCGCCAGCGGCGAACTTGGCATCGCCCTTGTGCCCTCGTTCGGCATCAACTCTATTTTCGTCGGCGGCAACGATTATCAAGGCGGCTCCTATGTCACCGACCGCACGCCATGGCGGGATTCGTCACTCAACCCGAATGGCGAAGTCCTCGCCGCAACGCGCTTCTCGCAGATCAAGAACGCATCAACACTCATTGTCTTCGGGCCCACTGCACAAGCTAATCTCTCAATGCTCCCGAACATCAATCCGCCTCCTGTGCAGTTCGGCTCTCCCGAGTTGCGTCCGCCATATATCGAATACAACTCGGCGACCGGTGAGTGGATGCAGGAACAATGGGCCTTGGACGTCAACAACGCGACTGATGCGATAGACGATCTCATCGCCACCGGCGGCGATATCTCAGTCGGCGAAGGCGTCCCGATTTCACGTTGGAACGGCAGCAATTTCCCCACCGCACAGGCCGATGGCAGTGTGGGCACGCAGGACACAAGGGATTACTACGTCAATCCGTCAAACACAGCCCAGCAGCAGAGCGCATACAAGCGCAAGCTGATGGCAGCGTGGTGGCCCTTCGCCACAGGTCTCAACTGATCATCCGCCGAAGCGTCTGTTGTTCACCGATGAGATTCGCAAGCCATCAGTCGCGCTGCTGGCGATGCTTCACGCCTTCATCACACCGTGCTTTTCCAGCAGATCAAGCAGCGCCTGCACGGACTCCTCAATGCTCATCTTGTCCGTTCGCAGGTGCAGTTCAGCCTTCTCTGGCGCTTCATACGGATCATCAATGCCCGTGAAGCCCTTGATCTCGCCCGCACGCGCCTTCTTGTACAGACCCTTCGGATCGCGTTTCTCCGCCTCCGCGATGTTGCAGTCCACGTACACCTCGAAGTACGGCAGCTTGGCGTCCGCATGCAGCTTCCGCACGATCTCGCGATCCGCCCGATACGGGCTGATGAAGCTCGTGATCGTGATGACGCCCGCGTCTGCAAAAAGTTTGGCGACTTCCCCGATCCTGCGGATGTTCTCCGTGCGATCCGCCGCTGAGAACCCGAGATTTTTGTTCAGCCCGTGGCGAATGTTGTCGCCATCGAGCCGGTATGCGTGCTTGCCACGTTGCATCAGCACCTGTTCAAGTGCGACGGCAATTGTGGATTTGCCAGATGCGGAAAGTCCCGTCATCCACAATGTGCAACCCTTGTGACCCATGTTCTTGTGGCGCTCAGCCGGGGTCACGGTGCCTTCATGCCAGTGAATGTTGGTAGCAACTTGCGTGGTCATTCGCGACTCTTCCTTCTATGTAACTCGATTGTGTGGTTGTTGATTGTCACCTGGCGGCGGCCGTAGCGGGTGTGCCCGCATTCTTCGCCGTGGCCCATTTGATCAGAACGTCCGCAACTTCAGGCCGCGAGAACTCTTCCGGCGGCCGCGTGCCTGCTGCAAGCATTTCGCGAACCTTCGTGCCTGACAGATTGACCTTCTGCTCCGGCCCATGCGGACAGGTCTTGGGGCTGGTCATGCCTTCACACGCATTGCACCACGCCGTATGTTCAAACTTCAACGGCGTGATGCCGATCTCTGCCGGCGTGAAGTCATCGAAAATCTTCTGTGCGTCATACGTGCCGTAGTAATTGCCGACGCCTGCATGATCGCGCCCCACGATGAAATGCGTCACGCCGTAGTTCTTGCGAACCAGCGCGTGCAGAATCGCTTCGCGCGGCCCCGCATATCGCATCGACGCCGGCATCACGGACAACATCGTCCGGGTCAGGTTGTAATACTTGTTGATGAGCACCTGGTAGCACTGCATGCGAACATCCGCGGGAATGTCGCCCGGAGCCGTTTCACCCACAAGCGGGTGAATCAGAAGGCCGTCCGTCATTTCGAGCGCAGCCTTGGTCAGATACTCATGAGCGCGGTGAATCGGGTTGCGCGTCTGGAACGCCACGATCGTGTTCCACCCCCGCTTGGTGAACTCCGCGCGTGTCTGCGTCGGCGTCAGGCGGAATTCGGTGAATTGCTCACCGGGTTCGTGCTTCGGCGTAACGGTGACCACGTGAATCGGTCCGCCGACCAGCCAATCCCCTTCTGCAAGCACCGCCTTCACGCCGGGGTGCGCCGCATCTTCCGTGCGGAAGACGTTCGGAATCTCCAGCTTCTTGTCGTGCGCATAAATCTCTTTCACGTCCATCACCGCAAGGATCGTACCGTCCGCGTGCTTGAGCGCCGCACGCCCGCCTTCCTTCAACGTCGTCTTCACGGCATCATTCACCGCAAGCGTGATCGGAATCGACCACACCGTGCCGTTTGCAAGGCGGCAGTTCTTGCACACGCCTTCAAAATCAGCCTTCTGCATGAATCCGGTCAGCGGGCTGAACGCGCCGATGGCGATCATCTCCAGGTCACACGCCTGTTTGGTGGACAGTGTGATGACCGGAAGCGTTGCGGCTTCCGCGAGCAGCGAAGTGGCGTTGGCGCCGGAGACGATTCGGTTGACGAGTGTTCCGCCGTGCGGAGCGATGAGACCTTGCTGAGCCATGTGGGGAGAATCCTGACTTCGAAAATGGATGTGCGTGGAACGCGAGTGATTTCAAGGGTTTGGCGATATGTACGGAAACCGTCTTCGCCGGGAAGCGAACGATAGTAGCGATACGCAGGGAAAGATGGAAGTTGAAAGGCAGGTGAAGTGAAATTGTTGAGCGGTCCGTGAAATGTGGCTCTACGGGCAGTTTCACAGGTGATTTTCAACGCGAATGAATCCAACCGCATTCTGGGCATCGGCTGCTGGTGATGCCCGTAAGGTTGTAGGCGCATTTGATGCAGAGACCGCGAGACGCTCGGGAGCGTCGGCGACCCTGGAAAAGGATCGAAAGAAGTATGAAGGCGGTCAGCAGCGCAAAGACGTTGATGAGTGCATCAAGGATAAATCCCGGCCAGATGATTCCGAGCGGAAGAGCGCGGATGAGGGAATACCCGCCATAAGTCCGGATACGGTCGGCTCGCTTCATGGGAATTCCGTTGACGCATGAGTCGTGGAGTTTCGGTGCTGTGGCATTCACGGGACCATCCGCCTGCCAGCCGTTCCACATGGAGAGCAACGGCCAACCCCATGCGGTGGCAAAGCGAACGTGCTCTTGATTTGTCATGTCGGATTGCGGAGGACGAAAGTACCCACTCCCCCACCACGCAGGAAGCACCTGATTGACATCAAGAGGCTGGCTTGAGCAAGTCAAATTGTCATTCGTATCAACCCAATCTGACTCGATGTATCGGCCGAAAAAATCTCCGCAACTTCGAACGCGCCAGAAGCACACTTCTCGATTTCCGACGAGATGAGAAGCCAAACCCTCGCGAAAATAGATATGTGTTGAATTCGGAGATGGAGCATTCGGATCAACATACACTGAACACCACCACGCTTCGAGCATGGTTGCGACGAGCGCAAACAGAAGCGTTGCCGACAAAAATCCCGCACGTCTCTTTGGCGTGTGCCATGCGCAAATCCATATGAACATCCGGAACCAGGCATAAAGAATGGCCGCAACGCCCGAATAAAGCAGAACGTTGAGCAGAAACGGGATCGCAAGGATGGAGGTACGAGAATCATGCAGATTGCTGTTCGCTTTGGCATCGAAAAACTGTTCGCTCTGCCACCTCATCAATTCGCCCCGCTGAAATTGCCACACTGCCTGTGGATCATCAGAATCAATATCGTTTGCTCTCAGATCAGTGAATCCGTAACAGGTGCAGCACACCAGCGGCCAGCCGAAGGCGCGTCCGTGTAGAACGCAGGAATTGTCGGTACAGACTCGCAATTGTGCATCATTGAAACACGATTTCACAAGCCACGAACATTCAATGCCTTCCCAATCGAAGTCCCCTGATTTTCCTGATCCGTAGAATTCACCAAGCACTTTTTGGCTGGCTATTGGGAATGCCGAAAATCGAACAATCCCCATGTTCTGAGTCATGAATATCGCAAGACTCGGCACGCTGGAATTCGTGAACCCTGATGCACGCGGATCGCC
The DNA here is from genome assembly GCA_035550175.1 of Phycisphaerales bacterium. Taxonomy (GTDB): domain Bacteria; phylum Planctomycetota; class Phycisphaerae; order Phycisphaerales; family SM1A02; genus DASZQE01. The sequence continues at coordinate 8,249 of DASZQE010000434.1, forward strand.
AGTCCACACTTCACCCCTGTTCCAACAAACCCAAGTGATAATGACGTTGAGAAAAACCCCGGCAATGAAGCAGGCAAGGACGAATTTGAGGAGGCGCGGCATGAATACATCCCGAAATGCGATGGGCTCGCCACGACTGTACGAAGGAGCGTCAAGCGAGTTCACCGTGAATCTGAAATTCTGTTGTAAAGAATGAATCTCATTGCACGCAGGCAGAGCTATCGGGCGATGGATTCTCGTGGCTGGGTGGATTCCATCTGCCAGGGAGCAAGAAGGAATTGATTTCGTCTGCGTGCAATCGGCGACCACATGTCGAACGCATCAAGCATCGGACCGGGCGAGAGCGTTCCGACCACAAGCGCGCATGCCTGCGCCGAATCACAGGTCGTCGGCATGTGAAGGTCATCCAAGGTTTTCAGGATAATGTCGCAGTTCTTCCCCGCAGAGACCACGTGAAACGGCATCGTGTCGGATGACACGTCGATCCCGGATAACGTGGCGCGAAAATGATGTTCGCCCGTGAATCGTTGGTGCAATGCGAGTGACATTTCCCGTCGCGGCTGAGCATTCAGTGTGGCCAGTGCCTCGGCCAAGCCGGCAGCGAATCCCTGCGATGCCGATTCCTTCATCGCAATTCCTGTATATCGCTCAATGATCGCGTGCATGTGCGAGTGCAGCAGCGAAGAAGGCGTGTACCGCTGCGCAACCCACAGATTGTTGCGAACCAGTCGTTGCAGGATGTGATTGAAATCCCGATTGACGGTGGATTTCTCATGAAAAACACGGAACGCCCGATGGTGAATGATGCGATGTCCTGCAAGCAGCAGCTTCGCACAGAGATCGTATTCCTCTGCGTAAAAATGAAACGCCGGGTCATATCCCGCCGCTGATAAGAACGCCGTGCGACGAATCGCCGCACCGCATCCGATGATGACCTCCGGCAAACCGCCGGCTTCATGAGTCCCATCCGGCAGCAGAATCTCGGCGCCGATCGCCGCAATTTCACGCGGCGCATTGTGCAAAATGGGAATGAAATCCGTGCTCAGCGGATACGAATCATCGTCAAGCATGATGAGCCAGTCGCCTTGAGCTCGCTGCGCACCGAGATTCCGTGATGCCGCCGCGAGATTTTCCGATGTTCGCAACAGACGAATCGGCATGTCATGCGGCCAGCGAGAGGGAAGCTCGGCTGGCGGATCTGAAGCGTTGTCAATGACGATGACTTCGACCGCACCGGGCGGAAGAAATGCCAGGTGATCCAGCGATGCAATGGCCGTGAGCGTTGCCGCAAGGTGATCAGGCCGGTTGCGAGTGGGAATGATGTAGGAAATCACGGGATTCTCAGGCTAGCTGCGTCAGCGCAAGCGATTCGGATCGCACAGCAAGTTGTGTGGAGCACAATCGGCGCGCCGCACGCCGGATATCCGCTGCGGAAATGACTGCGTTCCCTAGATGTTGCGCTTCGCACGATGCCGCAAGTGATCCGAGCAGCGCAGCATGCCCGATTGATTTGTTCACGGACAGTGCGAGCGTCGCCGCAGCCAGAAGTGCATCGCCGCAGCCCAACTGATCCACAGCAAACGGCGAAAATGCGGGAACGTGCAGAGCGTTCAGACGTGATCGCCAATCTGATGGATTCAGGTTGGAATCTTCCGTGCGAGAAAACGCGATCAATCCGTCTTCTCCCAGCGTCGCAAGCGCGGCATTTGATTGCGTGTGCGAAAGCAGTCGCCACGTGATGGCGGACAATCCTTCATCGTAATCGTGCAGCGCGTCGCGGATTTCGGATTCCGATGGACACAGGAGATCCATTC
>DASZQE010000435.1:0-3391 GCA_035550175.1 Phycisphaerales bacterium
CACGCTGTCCATATCTCCGGTGCAGCAGAATCTCCGCATGCGCCATCGCCAATCGCTCCGATGCATCAATCCCGCGCACCAGCGCGCTCCTCGCGGCCCGGTCCGCCCGCAGCGGATCTTCCAGCACCAGCGCCTGCGTCAGCAATCGCCGCGCTTCCTCCCACAAAACCATCGCCGGATGGTCCGCCGCCAGGTCAAACATCTGCCATTCTTCGCTCTTCGCGATGAAACTCTTGATCCTGTGCCGCGCCAACTCCACCGAAAGCACGTACGGCCGGTCGCGATCCGGCAACAAGCACGTCTGCAGCATCAGCACCCCCATCGGCCCCGCGTCATACTGCAGACACAGCGCCGCCGCCTGGCTCCCGCGCTTCCTGCACTTGATCAACCCCTTCTCAAATGCCACTTCGCCACGCATCGGTGCGTCTTCCGCCCCCACCAGGTGCGCATTCACCACCTGCCAGCTCCCCGCAGGTCCATCCTTGTCATATACCGCGAAATTCAGCATGGGTGATCTGTCCCCCTCCTGCTCTCAACAATACGCCTGCTTCACATCCTCCGGCACCCCGCCCCCTGCGGTTCCTTCCGATTCCTGCATTCTCCCTCCATCCATTTCACACCCCCCACACTGCGAGCGTCCCATTGTTGCCGTAATTCGGATTCCCGCAACCCGAATGTCACTCTCAGCCGCTGAGTAGGACGACCGTCTCGGTCGTCATTTCCAAGTGTCACGGTATGTTGCCCGTGAATTCCTTCTCACTTGCCGGCGGGAGCGTCCCGCGTGAATTCTTCCTCTCTTGGTGGCACGGTCGTACCGCCCGTCAATTCTCCTTCTTCATCTTTGGGGAGCGCGGGTCAACGAGTCGCCGTGGAGACCGTCCCGCTCGCTTCTTCATCTTCACCCGATAGCCGACTGCCGACAGCCGATAGCCTCTCTTCTTCTTCCAGTGGCACACGCATATCGCCCGTGGATTCTTCCTCTTCTTCTGGTGGGACGGGCGTCCCGCCCGTCAATTCTTCTTTAGCCCATAGCTCATAGCTCACAGCACAACGCCTCTTCATCCACACCGCCCACACTCTCCTCCCCTTTCGGTATATTCACCCTCACCATGACTCCCTCCACTCTCACCGCACAAACCTCTTCCACCATGACCGTACAAGAAACCCACCTCCCGCTTCCCGACCGTCGCCAAGGCAAGGTCCGCGATGTCTACACCATCCCCGCGCAAGGCTCCACGCCTCCGCGCCTCCTCATCGTCGCCACCGACCGCCTCAGCGCCTTCGATGTCGTCCTTCCCACGCCCATCCCCGGCAAGGGAAAAATGCTCACCAAGATCTCCCTCGAATGGTTCGCATTCATCCGCAAGCTCGGCATCATTCCCGATCACCTCATCTCCACCGACCCCGCCGATGTCCCCGGCCTCACCACCGACCAGCGCAGATCACTCGAAGGCCGCATCATGATCACCCGCGCTGCCCAGGTCGTCCCCATCGAGTTCGTCGTGCGTGGCTACCTCGCAGGTTCCGGCTGGGCCGAATACACAAAATCCCAGACCGTCTGCGGAATCCATCTCCCCGCAGGTCTCAAGAAAGCCGAAAAAATCCCCTCCATCGGCGTCGCCGGCACATCCGGCTCAACCGAAGGCGGCCCAATATTTACCCCCGCGACCAAAGCCTCCGTCGGCCACGATGAAAACATCTCCTTCGAGCAGGCCTGCCAGGCTGTCGGCACATCGACCATGATGAAGCTGCGCGATGTCTCCATCCGCACCTACAAGGCCGCCGCCGACTTCGCCGCAACCAAAGGCATCATCCTCGCCGACACCAAGTTCGAATTCGGCCACGCCCTCGATGCCAACGGCAAGCCCACCTCAGAATTGATGCTCATCGATGAAGTCCTCACGCCCGACAGCTCCCGCTTCTGGCCCGCCGATTCCCACAACCCCGGCGCCGAACCCCCCAGCTTCGACAAGCAGTTCGTCCGCAACTATCTCGAAGGCCTCGTCGCCAAAGGCGGCTGGAATAAGACATACCCCGGCCCCGCGCTACCCAACGATGTCGTCACCAAAACGCAGGAAAAATATCAGGAAGCGTATGAGAGATTGTTTGGATAAATCAAAAGACAATCGATACAATATAGAAGGCAAATGGCTAAGAGATCACTGATATCTGCAGCAGAATCAGGCAATATTGCACTTCTAGATAAGCTAATCGCAGCCGGTGGCAACATTAATCAAAGAGACGCTAAAGGGCACTCACCACTTGGCGGCGCGGTTGATCGTGGACAACTGAAAGCCGCACAATTTCTGCTTGATCGCGGCGCGAGTTTATCAATCCGAAGTCAGTGCGGATGGTCACCACTACATATCGCTGTCCATCGCAACCATCAAGACCTTTGCGAACTTCTACTTCACAGGGGGATATCACTTGAATCAAAAACTGCTCCAGCCCGAGGAAGCCCTGACGGCTATACTGCATTGCACATGGCCATATCTGCGTCGACAGACGCCATTTGTTCTTTATTGGTCTCGCATGGAGCTAATATCGATGCAACGACACATGACGGCGAGACACCAATGCATTTGGCTGCCAGTGTGGCATCGGCCTCAAAATTGAAATTGTTGATTGATGCAAAGGCACGAATTGATTTACTTAACAGTACGGGCCAGACTCCTCTACATATCGCAGCTAAGTCTGGCAATGTTGCCATCGTTCAACAATTGATCACTGCCGGATCAAATGCTAGTGCTTTAGACCTAAATGGTGCCAGTCCGGGTGGATTAGCACGACTTGCCAACTATGAGGATATCGCAACATTGCTTCGCCAGTGCGGCGATTCGGTTTCGGTCGGAAAGCGGCGCGTGCGAACCAAAGGCAATCGTGTCTTTGTCAGAACAAAAGAGAAAAACGGGGTGTTAGGAGAGGAAAGAGAATTTCACAACCCGTTTACAAAATCTATTGAGATTGAGATCAATCTAGGTCGTGATATTATGAATGAAGCGTGTTTCATTGCATGCAATGATCTCTGTGTGCAAGTGAGAAATGGCACAAAATTGACAAAGGATGAAATTGAGATTCTAGTCGAAGGGACGATGGTAGCAATCAAATCCAAAGCATTAAATATTGCTCGTAATTGTCTAAAATCACTCACACATATACTTCCAGAAGCCCTTGCCATCATAGCTCAGATAGCCTCGGACTCTCTAGACGAGAACAATGACGATGTCGCGATCGATTCGATGAGTCGCCTTATGAAGAAATTGCAAGGCTGATAGCAAATCCGTAACTTGCGAATCCTCTTTTTCACAAGCTCTGCACTGCACACCTGTCCCTCACAACGCGACTTCGATTTCTCCGCTGCGGAGAAATCGACCTGAGCCTGTCAAAGGGC